>CBFIFT010000031.1:0-15974 GCA_965661935.1 Burkholderiaceae bacterium
CGACTTCACACCGCCCTAACCTCAAGCCTTTACTTCCTACATCAACCTATGTCTTCATATCAAAGTACTTCTAGTAAGCAAACCAACAAAATTGCATGCGTCCAAAGCACGGATAAAACCATGAGCGTGTGGCCCCTGACCCAGCTGAAGAGCATGGGTTGGCGTGTGCCATTGCAAATCACCATCGCAACGCTGGCACTCAGTGCCTGTGGTGGTGGTGAACTCACGACCGATCCTTACGACTACACCTCATACCGCAGTGAATGCTTTCCTGACGAGGGCGATACGGGTGAACTGGTTGACCTCATACCAGACCTTCAGCAAAGTTTCACCATCGCAAAGACGTGGGTCAGCGATGGGCGCCAAGATGCAACGCCCGATGGGCCTGTGAACACCGTCGAAACCGTGTCATTCGGATATGAGACTCCCCAGGGCGAGACCGCAGCCGTATTTGCAGCCATCCGAGTCACCCATAACCATTACGCACCAGACGACAAGTTTTGCCAGGCCTCTTCCGTCAGCACCCACACCTACGGCCCTATCAGGGCGCGCAACAAAGACGACGCGCTCGTCAACATTCCAAACGATATCAACAGCAACGACGCAGGGGTGTACGCGTATCGCATTGAGCTGATTCCAGTCGGGGAAATTGGTGTTTCTTTCAATGCATTTCGCAGGTACACGAACGATAACTATGAGACAACCTCATGGATTTATGCAACGCTCGATCGCACCTTGTTTAATGCCGACCTCTATTTCATGAAAGAAGACGTTGAGGACGCCACGCCGACAACCGAAAACGTGACATTGGACAAGTCAATTAAGTACTTCCTTGTGCCGTAATTCGACCGCGCAGCGCCGCCCATACTGCACAAGTGATTGGCGGCGCCACAAAGGCCTTGACTGAGGCTATCCGCTGCGCCTGCACCTGCTCCCCAGGCGCACAGCAGCCGGCCTCACGCAATGGCAGCCGATGGTACCCAGAATGAATGCCCATGCATAACGGCTCCCGAGGGAGCCGTTTGCAAGACGCGATTTTGAGACCTTACGCAGATTAAGATTGATCAGCGACTGATGCGTACTCTTCAATCTCGTTGAAGTTCATGTACTTGTAAACATTGGCCGAGTCTTGATTCACCACGCCCACAGCCTCTTGATATTCAGCCAATGAGGGGATTCGGCCCAGCTTGGAGCACACAGCGGCCAATTCTGCAGACCCCAAAAAGACCAGGGTGTTCTTGCCTAGGCGATTGGGGAAGTTGCGAGTTGACGTCGACATCACTGTCGCACCCTCGCGAACCTGGGCTTGGTTGCCCATACACAAACTACAGCCTGGCATTTCAGTGCGAGCGCCCGCGGCGCCAAAGTTCGCGTAGTGCCCCTCTTTGATGAGCTCAGACTCGTCCATCTTGGTGGGTGGTGCAACCCACAACTTGACTGGAATATCCCGCACCCCGCCCAGTACTTTGGAGGCAGCACGGAAATGACCGATGTTGGTCATGCAAGATCCGATGAAAACCTCATCGATCGCGGCGCCTGACACTTCTGACATGAACTTGGCGTCATCCGGGTCATTCGGGCAGCACACGATGGGCTCTTTGATGTCAGCCAAATCGATCTCGATCACGGCTGCGTACTCAGCATCTGCATCGGCTTCTAGCAGTTGAGGATTGGCCAACCAAGCCTCTTGTGCTTCGATGCGGCGCTGCAATGTGCGTGCATCGGCGTAGCCATTGGCGATCATGTTTTTCATCAAAACGATGTTTGAGCGGATGTATTCAGCGATCGGCTCTTGATCGAGTTTGATGGTGCAGCCCGCAGCTGAACGCTCGGCAGATGCGTCGGACAGCTCAAACGCCTGCTCAACCTTGAGCTTAGGCAAGCCCTCGATCTCAAGAACGCGGCCAGAGAATATATTTTTCTTGCCTGCTTTGGCGACCGTCAAAAGCCCTTCCTTGATAGCGTACAGCGGAATGGCATGTACCAAATCACGCAAGGTTACGCCTGGTTGCATCTCGCCCTTAAAGCGCACCAAAACCGATTCGGGCATATCCAGTGGCATCACACCGGTGGCCGCAGCAAAAGCAACCAAGCCTGAACCTGCTGGGAATGAGATGCCGATGGGGAAGCGCGTATGCGAATCGCCACCTGTGCCGACGGTGTCTGGCAACAGCAAACGATTCAGCCAACTGTGAATCACGCCGTCGCCTGGGCGCAAAGACACGCCACCACGTGTACTGATGAAGTCAGGCAGTTCGTGGTGTGTTTTGACGTCGACTGGCTTGGGGTAGGCAGCCGTGTGGCAGAAAGACTGCATCACCAAGTCCGCGCTAAAGCCGAGGCAGGCCAGGTCTTTAAGTTCATCGCGGGTCATGGGACCGGTTGTGTCCTGAGAACCCACTGTGGTCATCTTGGGCTCGCAATAGGTGCCGGGACGAACCCCCATACCTTCGGGCAAACCGCATGCTCGACCCACCATTTTCTGCGCGAGTGTGAAGCCCTTGCCAGAGTCCACTGGCACTTGTGGCAAACGAAACTCGGTCGAAGCGGGCAGGCCCAAGAATTCACGTGCCTTGGCAGTCAAGCCTCGGCCAATGATCAAGTTGATCCGTCCGCCAGCGCGCACTTCGTCAAGCAAGACATCGCTTCGCAGTTCAAACTCAGCGACGGTTTGGCCGTTCTTTTCGATCTTGCCGTCGTAAGGGAAGATATCGAGCACATCACCCATTTCAAACTGGGACACATCCACCTCAATGGGTAAAGCGCCTGAGTCTTCTTGGGTGTTGAAAAAGATCGGGGCGATTTTGCCGCCCAATGTCACACCGCCGAAGCGCTTGTTGGGCACATAGGGGATGTCTTTGCCAGTGGCCCAGATCACGCTGTTGGTCGCTGATTTGCGGCTAGAGCCCGTACCAACCACATCGCCCACGTAGGCCACCAAGTTGCCTTTGGATTTGAGGTCTTCGATGAATTTGATGGGGCCACGCTTGCCATCTTCTTCTGGCACAAAGGCCGCGTCGGCTCTGGTGTTCTTGAGCATCGCCAAGTAGTGCATCGGAATGTCGGGGCGACTCCATGCATCGGGCGCGGGTGATAGATCATCGGTGTTTGTCTCACCTGGCACTTTGAACACTGTCACCGTGATTTTTTTCTCAACTTCTGGGCGCTTCTTGAACCACTCGGCATCGGCCCAAGATTGGATCACCTCTTTCGCTTTGTCGTTGCCAGCCTTGGCTTTTTCGACCACGTCGTGGAATGCATCAAACATCAACAACGTACCCTTGAGCGCTTCAGCCGCGGTTGCTGCAACCTCGGCGTGGTCCAACAAATCTATCAGTGGCTTGACGTTGTACCCACCCAGCATCGTGCCGAGCAACTCAGTGGCGCGCTCACGGCTGATCAAGGCACAGGGTAGGTCGCCATGGGCGACAGCTGACAAGAAGCTGGCTTTGACCTTAGCTGAGTCGTCTACGCCAGCGGGGACACGATGCACCAGCAAGTCAAGCAAGTACGCCTCTTTACCAGCAGGCGGTGACTTGATCAGCTCAATGACCTCGGCGGTTTGCTGGGCTGACAACGGAAGTGGGGGGATGCCCAGTGCAGCACGCTCAGCAACATGGGCCTCGTAGGTACTCAAAAAGTCAGACATGATTACTCCAAGTGACGTCAGCTCAGTTGAGCTGGCGAAGAAAAATAGGGTTGCAAAATTGAGGGTAAAAGCGCGCCCGTTTGGTGCGCACGCTCGAGAACCTGCCAAAAATAACGGTAGCTGGCGCGATCCTCTAAGCGGCCACGAACTTGGACAGGCGCCCAGTCTGCGGCCATGGCCGCTTCAATCACTTCAGCGGCGTGTTCGACGTCCGCGCTGCTCGGCGCAAACACTTCCAAGATCACTTCTATTTGATCGGGATGAATGCTCCACATACGGGTAAAGCCGAACTCGCGTGCAGCACGTGTGGCTGCTCCGCGCAATGCGTCCTTGTCCTTGAACTCAGTTACCACGCTGTGTGAAGGCACTTTGCCGTACGCGTGGCATGCCGATGCAATCTGAAGCTTAGCCCTCACGACTAAGGGGTGCTCGAACTGTCCAGGCACGCCCATGGCGCTGGCAGGGATCGCGCCACCATGAGCAGAAACAAAATCCATGACTCCAAAACTGATGGACTGAACCCGCGGGTGGGACGCAATTTCGTGAACATGGTGGACACCCAGTGGTGACTCAATCAAGCACTGCAGTGGCAACCTTTGACCGCCTGCTGCGTCGATGGCTGAAACAACTGTTTCGATGTCAGCCAAGGTGTCAACCTTGGGCACCATGACGTGCGAGAACAAGTCGCCCCCACGCCGCACCAAGGTATCAATGTCCGCGGGAAACTCAGGGTGATCGACAGGGTGCACCCTTGTGCCGACCCTTGCGCCACGCGCGATTGCGGGTGCAGCACCTTTCAGCTGCTCCAAGACGAGTTCGCGGTGCTCTGCCTCTCCACCCACTGGCGCCCCGTCCTCGCAATCTAGACTGACGTCAAATACGCAAGCCCCGTAACGCTCCAGCATTTCAGACTGCAGCGCCAGGCTCTTTCGCATCCGAACTTCAACGCCACAGTAGTGGTCGCACACAGGCAAGGCCACTTGCCCGGCCTGTGCGCCGAGCAAAATATCGCGAGGATGGGACTGGTCCATATGGCTTACAGCAAATGGGCAACGCCGTCGCGCTCGCCAACCAACTCCGCCAAAGTCTTGTCAATGCATGACTGACTGAACGCGTCGATATCCAAGCCTTCAACCACTTTGTAGTCACCGTTTTCACAAGTCACGGGGAAACCAAACATGACGTCTTGTGGAATGCCGTACCAGCCGTCAGAAGGGATGCCCATCGTGACCCACTCACCTTGAGTGCCCAGGGCCCAGTCACGCATGTGGTCAATTGCAGCGTTGGCAGCGGATGCCGCGGAGCTCAAACCTCTTGCATCGATGATCGCCGCGCCGCGCTTGCCCACGGTGGGTAGGAATGTGTTGGCATTCCAATCTTGATCGTTGATCATGTCCTTGACCGACTCACCGTTGATGGTTGCGAATCGGTAATCTGCGTACATGGTGGGCGAGTGGTTGCCCCACACAGCCAAGTTGCGAATGTCTGCAACCGCTTTGCCTGTTTTGGCAGCGATTTGTGACGCGGCGCGGTTGTGGTCTAAGCGCAGCATGGCGGTGAAGTTGCGGCGATTCAAATCAGGCGCGCTCTTCATGGCAATGTAGGCATTGGTGTTGGCGGGGTTGCCGACCACCAAAACCTTCACGTCGCGGCTTGCACTGGCATTGAGCGCCTTGCCTTGCGCAGTGAAGATTTGAGCGTTAGCTGCGAGCAAATCAGCGCGCTCCATGCCAGGCCCACGGGGGCGCGCACCCACCAACAGCGCATAGTCTGTGTCTTTGAAACCCTTCACAGGGTCATCGTGCGCCTCCATGCCTGCAAGCAACGGAAACGCGCAGTCCTCGAGCTCCATCATCACGCCCTTAAGGGCTTTTTGCGCACGCTCATCGGGGATCTCGAGCAGCTGCAGGATAACTGGCTGGTCTTTGCCCAACATTTCGCCTGATGCGATGCGGAACAAGAGGGCATAACCGATTTGACCAGCGGCGCCTGTGACAGCGACACGTACGGGCTTTTTGCTCATGATGAGTACTCCAGAGGGGGCAGACAATAAAAAGATAGGCACCAACCCTCTGTCAGGACCAGCACCCAAAGAATCAACCCCAAGTTTACTCGCGTTAACCCTGATCAGTCAACTTGTCTTATGTCTTATATAAGATATGATTGCGACATCGCGATGGTCCATTTTTGACCCAACCCAAGCCTTGTTAGGCAAACGATTGGCACGCCTTTGACTTCTGATCTCTCCGCATTAAACGACGCATCCTCGCTGGGCGACTCGAGTGCTGGCCCAGCGTTCAGCCCTCTGTACCAACAGATCAAGGCTCTGATTTTGCAAAGCCTACAGGCCGGCGAGTGGAAGCCTGGCGAAGTCATTCCCAGCGAGATTGAGCTAGCCGCACGCTACCGCGTGAGCCAAGGCACGGTGCGCAAAGCCATAGACGAGTTGGCCGCCGGCTACCTGCTGGTTCGCCGCCAAGGCAAGGGCACATTTGTGGCGACGCACACAGAAGCCCACATTCAATACCGATTTTTACGCCTCCAACCCGATGAGGGTGACATCCAAAGCGAAGGGCCCGCACGACGTGAAATCGTCTCCTGCAAGCGCCAGCGTGCGTCCGCACAAGTCGCTCGCTCGCTGGGCTTGGCCACGGGCGAGCCCGTCTTTCAAGTAAGGCGAGTGCTTTCGTTCAATCAAGTCCCCACTATTTGTGAGGACTTGTGGCTACCTGCATCGCCCTTCAAGGGTTTAACAACTGAGCAACTGTCAGAGCACCAGGGCCCGATGTATGGCCTGTTTGAGTCTTCCTACGGTGTTCGAATGGTCAGGGCTGAAGAAAAAATCCGAGCAGTGAACCCCGACGCTGAGGCCGCGGCATTGTTGCAAGTAGAGGCCTCTACGCCCCTGCTCAGCGTTGAGCGCATCGCCTACACCTACAACGACCAGCCTATGGAACTGCGCCGCGGCCTGTATCGCACCGATACCCACCACTACCGAAACGAATTGAGTTGACATGACTCAGAAAAGTAAGCGCTTACACAAAAGAATCCTTGACCCAAATGCATTAGGTACTGTCACTTATATGCGCGTCAGCGACGTGTACGTATATTGCGTTGCAATAGAATTAGCGGGTTTTCCCGAAGTTACAAACCAGTTACCAACCTCAATTTGAAAGCAAGCGACCATGAGTGAATTGAGCAAAAAGCGGCCTGAATTCCGCAACATCAATGCCTTCAAGGACTTGACCACCTACCGCCTTCCGGCAGCAGGCTGGGTATCCATCCTTCATCGCGTCAGCGGCCTGTTGATGTTCATCCTCCTGCCTTTTTTGGTTTGGATGTTTGACAAGTCCATCACGTCTGAAATTAGCCATGCGAGCCTGACAAGCGCTTTCAATGTTGGCACTGGGATGTATGCCGGCTGGTTTCTCAAGCTGGCCGTGTTGGGCCTGATTTGGGGCTACCTGCATCACTTGATCGCTGGCTTGCGCCACCTGTATATGGACAGAACGCACAAGGTTGACAAGGCGTTTGGCAAATCTTCTGCGGTTTTCACCTTGGTCGTCAGCATCGCATTGACTGTGGCTTTGGGTGCCAAGCTTTTCGGCATTTATTAATTGGGAGTCGAACACATGTCTTCAGATTTTGGTTCTAAGCGCGTGGTCGTCGGCGCGCACTACGGCCTTCGCGACTGGATGGTGCAGCGCGCAACAGCCTCGTTGATGGCGATTTTCACCTTCATTGTTTTGGCCCATTTATTGTTTACCAGCGGCCCGCTCACCTATGAGGTGTGGGCTGGCATTTTTGCCGCTCAATGGATGAAAGCGCTGACGTTTGTCACGTTCATCGCTTTGGCGTGGCACGCTTGGGTGGGCATGCGCGACATCTGGATGGACTACGTCAAACCCGTTGGCATTCGCCTCGCCCTTCACGTCGCAACCATCGTGTGGCTCCTTGCCTGCCTAGGCTGGGCAATTCAAGCTTTGTGGAGACTCTGAATATGACAACAACCTCTCAACTCATCAAACAGCGCTTTGACGTCGTCATTGTGGGCGCCGGCGGCTCTGGCATGAGGGCCTCGTTGCAACTGGCTCGCGCCGGTCTCAAAGTTGCCGTCCTGTCCAAGGTGTTCCCCACCCGCAGCCACACCGTGGCCGCTCAAGGTGGTGTTTCTGCCAGCTTGGGCAACATGAGCGAAGACAACTGGGAATACCACTTCTACGACACCGTCAAAGGCTCGGACTGGCTGGGCGACCAAGACGCCATTGAGTACATGACCCGCGAGGCGCCTAAAGTCGTTTATGAACTTGAGCACATGGGTATGCCCTTTGACCGCAACCCAGACGGCACCATTTATCAGCGCCCCTTCGGTGGCCACACGGCCAACTACGGTGAAAAGCCGGTGCAGCGCGCCTGCGCGGCCGCGGACCGCACCGGTCACGCGATGCTGCACACGCTCTATCAAGCCAACGTCGAAGCCGGAACCAACTTCTTTGTCGAATGGATGGCATTGGATTTGATTCGCGATGACGAAGGCGTGGTGGTGGGTGTCACTGCGCTCGAGATGGAAACGGGCGAAACGTACATCCTCCAGGCCAAGGCGACCATGCTGGCAACCGGCGGTGCTGGTCGCATCTTCCAAGCGTCGACCAACGCTTTCATCAACACCGGTGACGGTTTGGGCATGGCCGCACGAGCTGGCATTCCCCTCGAAGACATGGAGTTTTGGCAATTCCACCCCACCGGTGTGGCAGGCGCTGGCGTGCTGCTGACTGAGGGATGCCGCGGAGAGGGAGCCATTTTGCTCAACAGCGAAGGCGAGCGCTTCATGGAGCGCTACGCACCGACACTGAAAGACTTGGCACCTCGTGACTTCGTTTCACGTTGCATGGGCCAAGAAATCCTTGAAGGTCGTGGCTGTGGGCCAAACAAAGACTACATCTTGTTGAAGCTTGACCACTTGGGCGCGGAAACCATCCACAAGCGCTTGCCCTCGGTTTATGAGATTGGCGTCAACTTCGCCAACGTCGACATCACCCGCGAACCCATTCCCGTCGTTCCCACCATCCACTACCAAATGGGTGGCATCCCCACCAACATTCACGGCCAGGTGGTGGAGCAAAAGAATGGCAACAACGACGAGCCCGTGCCCGGCCTCTACGCCGTGGGCGAGTGCTCTTGTGCCAGCGTGCACGGCGCCAACCGCCTAGGTACCAACTCGTTGCTTGACCTGCTGGTGTTTGGTAAAGCCGCCGGTGATCACGTTGTGGCCCACGTTGACCCTCAAGCGCCGCACCGCGATTTGCCTGCCAATGCTGGTGAGATGAGTCTGGCTCGCCTGGCTCGCTTGGACAACAACGCCGATGGCGAGTACGCGCAAGATGTGGCCAACGACATGCGCCAAATCATGCAAACCTACGCCGGCGTATTCCGCAGCCAAGAGACCATGGACGAGGGTGTGCGCCAGATCGCGGCGCTGCGCGCTCGGGTGGCCAACATCGGCCTCAAGGACAACTCCAAAGTGTTCAACACAGCACGCATCGAAGCCCTTGAAGTCGAAAACCTCATGGAAGCCGCGCAGGCAACCATGGAGAGCGCAGCCGCTCGCAAGGAGTGTCGCGGTGCCCATTTGGTTCGCGACTACGAATACGACGCTGACCACCCCACGGCACCCGCTGGCCGCGATGATGTCAATTGGATGAAGCACTCTTTGTGGTACAGCGAAGACAATCGCCTTGACTACAAGCCAGTCCGCATGAAGCCATTGACCATCGCCAGTGTGCCGCCCAAGGTACGCACCTTCTGATCTAGCATAGAGAACGGAAATTCAAATGGAAAAACGCATCTTCAAAATCTATCGCTACGACCCTGACAAGGATGCCAAGCCCTACATGCAGACCATCGAGATTGAACTCGAAGGCAACGAGCGCATGTTGCTGGACGCCTTGATCAAACTCAAGGCCGTTGACCCCACCCTGTCATTCCGTCGCTCCTGCCGCGAGGGGGTTTGCGGCTCAGATGCCATGAACATCAATGGCAAAAATGGCTTGGCCTGTTTGACCAATCTGAGAACGCTGCCACAGACCATCACCCTCAAGCCTTTGCCGGGCTTGCCCGTGGTGCGCGACTTGATCGTGGACATGACGCTGTTCTTCAAGCAATACCATTCGATCAAGCCCTACTTGATCAACCACACGCAGGCGCCTGAAAAAGAGCGGCTGCAGTCGCCCGAGCAGCGCGATGAACTGAATGGTTTGTACGAGTGCATTTTGTGCGCATCTTGTTCAACAAGCTGCCCAAGTTTCTGGTGGAACCCCGACAAATTTGTGGGTCCTGCGGGCTTGTTACAGGCTTACCGCTTCATCGCAGACAGCCGCGACGAGGCCACCGCGGAACGCTTGGACAACTTGGAAGACCCATACCGCTTGTTCCGGTGCCACACCATCATGAACTGCGTTGACGTGTGCCCCAAGAGCCTGAACCCGACAAAGGCAATTGGCAAAATCAAAGAGCTGATGGTGCGCCGCGCCGTCTGATCGAAACACACTCGCATGAACACGTCTACCCATGACCCTCTGCTCGACGCCAGACAACTGAGCAAGTTGCAATGGCGCTGCCGCAGAGGTCTGTTAGAAAATGACTTGTTCATCGAGCGTTTCTTCAAAGAGCACGCACAAACGCTAACTGTCAGCCAAGCCGAGGGCTTGGCTGAGTTAATGGACCTATCCGATAACGACTTGCTCGATTTGCTGCTGCAACGCAAGGCACCAGAAGGACACTTGGCCGAAGAGCCAGCCCTTGGCGTACTTCAACTTTTGATCAAAGCAGGCCGTTAAACCATCCCAGTGAGGAACCAGACATGAAACTATCCGATACCAAAGCCACCCTATCCTTCAGCAACGGCGCGCCCAGCGTTGAGTTGCCCGTGTACAGCGGCAGCATTGGTCCTGACGTTGTGGACATCCGAAAGCTCTATGCGCAAACGGGTATGTTCACCTACGACCCTGGTTTCCTATCAACAGCTTCATGCCAATCGGCCATCACATACATTGACGGCGACAAAGGCGAGTTGCTTTACCGTGGCTACCCCATTGAGCAGTTGGCGGCCAACTGTGACTACCTAGACACCTGCTTCTTGTTGTTGAACGGTGAACTGCCCAACGAACAAGAACGTGCCGAGTTTCACAAGCTCGTCAATGAGCACACGATGGTCAACGAGCAGATGCAGTTCTTCCTGCGTGGTTTCCGCCGCGATGCTCACCCCATGGCCATTTTGACGGGTCTGGTTGGCGGAATGTCGGCCTTCTACCATGACAGCACAGACGTCCACAACCCTGAGCACCGCCGCATCGCCGCTATCCGTCTGATTGCCAAACTGCCCACTTTGGTGGCCATGGCATACAAGTACAAGATTGGTCAGCCCTACATTTACCCGCGCAATGAGCTGAGCTACGCAGGTAATTTCTTGCGCATGATGTTCGCGACGCCTTGTGAAGACTACGAAGTCAACCCCGTGCTGGAGCGGGCCCTAGACCGCATCTTCATCTTGCACGCTGACCACGAGCAAAACGCCTCGACATCAACGGTTCGCTTGTGCGCCTCTTCAGGCACCAACCCCTTCGCAGCCATTGCAGCGGGTGTGGCTTGTTTGTGGGGCCCTGCACACGGCGGTGCCAACGAAGCTTGCTTGAACATG
Source organism: Burkholderiaceae bacterium (assembly GCA_965661935.1). Classification (GTDB taxonomy): domain Bacteria; phylum Pseudomonadota; class Gammaproteobacteria; order Burkholderiales; family Burkholderiaceae_C; genus RS62. The sequence continues at coordinate 11,346 of CBFIFT010000031.1, forward strand.
CTCGAAGAGATTCAAGCGATGGGCGGCGAAGCCAAAGTGGGCGAGTTCATGGAGCAAGTCAAAGACAAGAATTCAGGCGTTCGCTTGATGGGCTTTGGCCACCGGGTCTACAAAAATTACGATCCGCGTGCGAAATTGATGCAAGAAACCTGCAACGAAGTGCTGGCCGAATTGGGGTTGGAAAACGACCCCTTGTTCAAGTTGGCAAAAGCCCTGGAGAAAATCGCGCTCGAAGACGACTACTTCGTTCAGCGCAAGCTCTACCCCAACGTTGACTTCTACTCGGGCATCGTGCAGCGCGCCATCGGTATTCCAGTCAACTTGTTCACCGGCATTTTCGCGCTGGCCCGTACCTCTGGCTGGATTGCACAGCTGAACGAAATGATTGGCGACCCCGAGTACAAAATCGGTCGTCCCCGTCAGCTCTTCACCGGTGCTGAGGCTCGCAACATCAAATAAAGACGAGAGCCCGTTACCCGTGCTTTGCGCACAAAAAAAACCCGCTCTTGCGGGTTTTTTTGTTGATGCTTCGTTCGCGGCGACAAGCTGACTAAGCATGCGCATTACCCGCTACTCGACCGGCGCCTCGGATTGTGGGCCCACCGCCAAAAACGGGTTGTAGGCCACCTCCCACAAGTGGCCATCCAAATCAACAAAGTATCCACAATAGCCGCCCCACGCCATCACCCTGGCCGCCTGTGTGATGCGGGCCCCAGCAGCCTGAGCTTGAGCCATCACCGTTTCGACATCCGACTGACTGGCGACGTTGTGGGCCAGCGAAAACGCAGCACCTGCACCAACCGCGGTGTCGACACCCCCTTCTTGAGCCAGGGCCTCACGGCTGTAAAAGCCCAACCAAGTGCCAGTTAATTTGAAAAAGGCTACCTCGGGCGGAGACTCCAACTGCGGAAAACCCAAACCCTCGCGGTAAAAAGCTGCCGCCGTGGCGACGTCCTTGACGCCTAATGTGACCATGCTGATATGAGGCTTCATACTGTCCACTAGGGCTCAAATTCAAACCCAAGAATGCAATCCATGCGCGCTAAGTGGGAGACTCAGCGTCTAAAATGAAAGATTAGAGTGAGGATACAAGATGGGACGCACCCTTTACGACAAAATCTGGGACGAGCACGTCGTCCACACCGAAGAAGATGGCACTGCCATTTTGTACATTGACAGGCATTTGGTGCACGAAGTCACCAGCCCCCAAGCCTTTGAAGGCATCAGGCAGGCGAATCGCAAGGTATGGCGCAGCAGCTCTATTGTGGCGACTGCCGACCACAACACCCCTACCACGGGGTGGGAGCTGGGCTACGACGGCATCACCGATCCGATTAGCAAAGAGCAAATCACCACGCTAGACGCCAACATGGCTGAGTTTGGTTCGGCTGCGTTTTTTCCATTCATGTCCAAGCAACAGGGCATCGTGCACGTGATTGGCCCAGAAAGCGGGGCCACATTGCCCGGCATGACTGTTGTTTGCGGAGATAGCCACACCTCGACACACGGAGCGTTCGGGGCACTCGCTCATGGCATCGGAACGTCCGAGGTTGAGCACGTGATGGCGACCCAAACGTTGTTGGCGAAGAAGGCCAAGAACATGCTCGTCAAAGTAGAAGGTGAGCTGACCCCAGGCGTGACAGGCAAAGACATCGTGCTGGCGATCATCGGCAAGATTGGGACGGCAGGCGGCACGGGTTACACCATCGAGTTTGCGGGCTCGGCTATTCGAAGCCTAAGCATGGAAGCCCGCATGACGGTTTGCAACATGGCCATCGAGGCGGGTGCGCGCGCTGGCTTGATTGCTGTAGATGACAAGACCATCGAATACGTCAAAAGCCGCCCTTTATCGCCCACCGGTCTCGCTTGGAAGCAAGCCGTGGGCCATTGGCGCACCTTGCACTCAGATGCAGATGCCACTTTCGACGCGGTCGTCGAACTTGACGCGGCCACCATATTGCCGCAGGTCACTTGGGGCACGTCCCCAGAAATGGTGCTCGACATCAAAGGTGCCGTGCCAGACCCTGACAAAGTGAAAGACCCCAGCCAGCGGGCTGCCATTGAGCGCGCTCTGACTTACATGGGTTTAGAGCCAGGTAAGGCTATGTCCGACATTTTTGTGGACAAAGTATTCATTGGTTCGTGCACCAACAGCCGCATTGAAGACATGCGCGAGGCCGCACAAGTGGTCCAGCGGCTCGGGAAGAAAGTTGCCAGCAATGTCAAGCTGGCCATGGTGGTACCAGGCTCTGGCTTGGTCAAAGAGCAGGCCGAGCGCGAAGGCTTGCACGAGATTTTCATAGCCGCCGGGTTCGAGTGGCGACAGCCAGGCTGCTCGATGTGTTTGGCGATGAACGCTGACCGACTAGAGCCAGGCGAGCGCTGCGCCTCGACCAGCAACCGAAATTTTGAAGGTCGCCAGGGCAACGGCGGTCGCACCCACTTGGTCAGCCCCGCCATGGCTGCAGCTGCAGCTGTTCACGGACATTTTGTGGATGTGCGCACTTTCGCGTAAAGGTAAAAGTTAAATGCAAAAATTCACGTCTCATCAGGGGCTTGTGGCCCCCATGGATCGCGAGAACGTCGACACCGACGCCATCATCCCCAAACAGTTTTTGAAGTCCATTCGCAAAACTGGCTTTGGCCCAAACTTGTTTGACGAGTGGCGCTATTTGGACCACGGCGAGCCAGGCCAAGACCCCGCCAGCCGCAAGCCCAACCCAGACTTCGTGCTGAACCAGCCACGCTACAAAGGCGCATCTGTGCTCTTGGCTCGCAAGAACTTTGGTTGTGGCTCATCTCGAGAGCACGCCCCTTGGGCCATTGATCAGTACGGATTTCGCGCCATCATTGCACCCAGCTTTGCCGACATTTTTTTCAACAACTGTTTCAAAAACGGCCTGCTTCCTATCGTCTTACCGGAGTCCCAGATTGACCTGTTGTTCAATGAAGTCCACGCTTTCCCAGGCTACGAGCTGACGGTCAATCTGGAAACCCAACTCATCACACGCCCCGGTGGTGAAGAAATCGCCTTCGAAGTACAGGCGTTTCGCAAGTACTGCTTGTTGAACGGGCTCGATGACATTGGTTTGACCTTGCGCCACAAAGACAAGATCAAGGCGTTTGAACAAGAACGTTTGCTGTCCAAGCCTTGGCTGGCAAACACCCTTTGAGCACAGGCGCAACAGACTGAGGAATATCCAAATGAAAAAAATTGCCATACTGCCTGGTGACGGCATCGGTCCAGAGATCATTGACGAGGCAGTCAAAGTGCTCGAAGCCATGAAATTGCCGCTGGACATGCAGAGCGCCCCCGTGGGCGGCGCAGCCTACGAAGCCAGTGGTCACCCTTTACCCGAAGCGACACTCAATTTAGCGAAGGACAGCGACGCCATCTTGTTCGGCGCTGTAGGCGATTGGAAATACGACAATTTGGAGCGTCCATTGCGCCCGGAGCAGGCTATTTTGGGCTTGCGCAAGTCATTGGGTTTGTTTGCCAATTTTCGGCCAGCGATTTGCTATGAACAATTGACACACGCATCAAGCCTGAAGCCCGAGCTGGTCGCAGGACTGGACATATTGATCATCCGCGAGTTGACCGGTGATATTTATTTCGGCCAGCCCCGCGGGCGTCGCACAGCAACCGATGGTCATTTCCCTGGTGCTCCAGAAGCGTTTGACACCATGCGCTACTCCAAGCCAGAAATCGAGCGCATCGCCCACGTGGCGTTTCAAGCTGCACAAAAGCGCAACAAGCGGGTGACCAGCGTTGACAAAGCCAACGTGCTTGAAACCTTCCAATTTTGGAAAGAAGTGGTCACTGAAGTTGGCCAGGCCTACCCAGATGTCGAACTCGACCACATGTACGTGGATAACGCAGCGATGCAGTTGGTCAAAGAGCCTAAACGTTTTGACGTCGTGGTCACGGGCAACATGTTTGGCGATATTTTGAGCGATGAGGCGTCCATGCTGACTGGCTCAATCGGCATGTTGCCTTCTGCCAGCTTGAACACCCAGAACCAAGGGCTGTATGAGCCCAGCCATGGCAGTGCGCCTGACATCGCTGGTCAAGGTGTTGCCAACCCATTGGCCACGATTTTGTCTGCGGCCATGATGCTGCGCTTTAGCTTAGGCATGGAAGAAGCCGCGGTGCGCATCGAGCGGGCTGTGCAAGCGGTGCTCGCACAAGGTCTGCGCACAGCCGACATATACAGCGACGGCACACAGCGGGTCAGCACCAAAGAGATGGGTGACGCGGTGGTCAAAGCCTTGGCTTGAACTGACCCATACCTCTTGGACTTGAAATGCACCTTCGGGTGCATTTTTTTGGCATAACCACCCGCCAAACCTGTGCCCCTCAGCAAGCGTTGCATCGATGCAAATCTCGCGCTTTGCCCTGACGCACTAGCGCACGCCAGCTGGCCATCCGCTACAATTCAAGCAATGTTGACCGAGCGCCCAATGAATTTAAGCCATTCAAATGCAGCACTTGCATGGGTTGGTGCGCGTTCGTCCTCAACAAAAAAAACCACGACCATTACGGGCTGACACAGTCTGGTTCGTCGTGCGCCCTCCGGCCAGACGAGCCGGTTCAAGTGAACAGCTGGTCAACACTGTTTCTGCACTGAA
>CBFIFT010000032.1:0-15814 GCA_965661935.1 Burkholderiaceae bacterium
GGCACGGCGGCAAACTGCTAGAGGCATTTGCGATTGAAGACGCACGTTTCGCGTTTCCAGGGTCCGGGCTGAACAAGGCCCAAGGGCCGATTGAGCCGAGACGCTACCTGGACTCTGCGTGACCAATGATGGGCGCGTGAAAGCGTTTGAATTCACCGCATGCGATTAGGCTGGCGCGGCCCAATGCCCGCTCTTGCCGCCTTTTTTCTCTAGCAGCCGCACATCGGTGATGGTCATGCCGCGGTCGACGGCTTTGCACATGTCGTAGATGGTCAGCAGGGCCACTTGCACCGCCGTGAGCGCCTCCATTTCGACGCCGGTTGGGCCGACGGTTTCTGCGCTCGCTTCGCAGTAAACAGCACCATCGCCGGTTTGAAAATCCATGGTGACGCGGGTCAATGCAATGGGGTGGCATAGGGGAATGAGGTCGCTGGTGCGTTTGCTGGCCATGATCCCGGCAACCCGAGCTATGCCTAAAACATCCCCTTTTTTGTGATGACCAGACTCGATCAGAGCGAGTGTGTCTGGCAACATTCGAATTCGTCCGCAAGCGCGAGCCACCCGTGCGGTGTTGGGCTTTTGCCCAACGTCGACCATGTGGGCTTTGCCTTGGGCGTCAAAATGGGTGAGGGGCGAAGTGTTGTCGTTGTTCATTGTGGCTAAGTAAGCGAAAGCGTTTGTCGTGCATGATATGCCATGGAGAGTGTGTGAAACAAAAAACAGTAACCCATTGGTTGATGGTCAGCATTTTGGCGTGGAGCACCCTCACCCCAGCTTGGGCCGAGAGGCTACCTGCGCTGGGCGAGAGTCCAGTGTGGAGCCAAGAACAAGAGCAACTCATTGGCCAGAGGGCGCGGGCTGCGCTTTACGCCAACCAGCGAGTGTCGGCCGACCCGTTCATCGCTGACTATGTGAACAAGGTTTGGCTGACTTTGCACGAGAGTGCACAAATCAGCGGCACGCTGCCCGCTGACTTGGCGGCCGATTTGCTCGCTCCGCCGCTGGTGATCAAGGATCGCAGCATCAATGCCTTTGCTATGCCGGGTGGCTTGGTGGGAGTTCATTTGGGTCTTTTGGCGTCAAGCGATAGCGCAGATGCGCTGGCTGCCGTTCTCGCGCATGAAATGAGCCACATCACCCAGCGCCACATTCACCGCTTGGTTGAGTCGCAGTCTCGGCTGGCGCCGATCGCCATGGCTGTATTGCTCGCCTCAGTGGTGATTGCCGCAGACACCAAAGCCAATGACAACCGGTCCCAAGTTGCCCAGGCTGCTGCGATGGGTACACAAGCGGCCATGGTGCAGGGCGGCATCAACTTCACCCGCGGCATGGAGCAAGAGGCCGACCGCGTGGGCTGGCAAATATATGTCAATGCGGGCTACTCGCCAGCCGGGTTCACGGCGATGTTCAAGCAACTAGAGCAGTCAGCCCGCTTGAATGACGACGGCAGCTCGGCTTACTTGCGCACCCACCCATTGAGTCGAGAGCGCGTCGCTGAGGCCATGGCGCGCCAGGCCATGCAACCACAAACGCCAACAAGCAGGCACCCAGCGCTGAGCGCTTTGGCGCCATGGGTGCAAATGCGGGCACAAGTGGTCGCGTCCCAGCGCAGTGAAGAGTGGCTCCAATGGCGAGATGCTGCGCGTGGCCACGAGTCCATGGCATCTCCCACATTGGCTCTCGTGAACTACCGCGCTGTGGTCAGTGCCATGCGTTTGGGCGAGCGGTCTTGGGCGTGGCAGCAATTGCAGGCACTGGCGAACCGAGCAGACCTTGCCCCGGCCGTGATGGCTTTGCTCAACACAGACTGGCTAGAGCTGAGCTTACACAGTGATGTGCCGAAGCCTGATGCAGCTGAGCTACAGCGTCGCATAGCGCAAGGCCTGCGCAGTGATTGGCTGGGTGAGTGGATGGCTGCGGCGCGCTGGAAAATCGCGCAAGGTCAAACGTCCAGCGTAGTCGGCACTTTGCAGTCCAAGCTGGTGAATCACCCCATGGACCCAGAGCTCTGGGCATTGCTGGCGCAAGCGCGCGAGGCGCAAGGCCAGACGCTGAGGGCCATGCGTGCGCGGGCCGAAGTTCAATTCGCACAGGGTAATGTCGCTGGCGCTTTGGACCACATTTTGGCCGCAAAAGCATGGTCAGCGGCGCATCCGCAAGTCGACCCCATTGAAGCGCAAGTTGTGCTGACGCGTGAGCGCATTTTTCGTCAAACCCTGGCTCGGTGCGCCGCCGACCAACCGGATGCGTGCTGAGGTTGTTGCCGCGCAGGTATGATTTCGATTTGCACACAGTGACTGCAAGGGTCACGCCATCTGAGCCATGCCTGGCATACACATCAACGACATCGAGGCCGCCATCAACTACTGGCGGCAATTGCAGCCCTCACCCGACGGTATTTCACTGCCGGCGCCCACCCGCGCCTTGGCTGAGGTGTACGCACTGATGGTTTATTACCACGAGCCCGAGGCTGACCCCAACTCAATGCCTGTGGCTGCATTAGATGCTTGGATGCAGTGGTACGACACCACGCCAGACACGCCATGTATTGCGATTTGTTCAACCAGCCAAGGCGACGCCATTTGCAAGGGTTGCGGGCGCACCGACCAAGAGGTCCAGCATTGGACCAGTTTGACGCCATTTGAAAAGCGCCAAACGTGGCGCCGCATCAGTTTGCAAGGGGATTCATGGCGCTTCAACCGCTACGCTGAGCGAGCGGTTGAAAACCGCGCCAATCCAGACGCGACCCCAGCCCTCTGACCCCGCTCAGACGCGGCGGGCCAGCGCCTCCGCCATGCCCGTGTAGGTGGCGGGTGTCATCGCCAGCAAGCGCTGTTTTTCTTCGTTCGGAATATCCAAGCTGTTGATGAGCTCGTGCAAGTCTTCACGCCGAACCGCCTTGCCACGCGTGACGGCTTTGAGCTGCTCATAGGCGCCCGCGATGCCGTAGCGGCGCATCACGGTTTGAATGGGCTCGGCCAAGACTTCCCATGCACGGTCGAGGTCTTCAGCCAGTGCTTCTTGGTTGATCTCGAGCTTGGAGAGGCCCGTCGCCATGGACTGGTAGGCCAGTGCCGCGTAGCCGAATGCCACGCCCACGTTGCGCAGCACCGTCGAGTCGGTCAAATCGCGCTGCCAGCGCGAGATGGGCAACTTGTCGGAGAGGTGGCGCAGCAATGCATTGGCCAAGCCCAAGTTGCCTTCGGCGTTTTCAAAGTCAATCGGGTTGACCTTGTGCGGCATGGTGGATGAGCCGATCTCACCCTCTTTTAGGCGTTGCTTGAAATAACCCAGACTGACATAACCCCAAACGTCTCGCGACCAATCGATCAAGATCGTGTTGGCGCGCGCGAGCGCATCAAACAATTCAGCCATGTAGTCATGGGGCTCAATCTGAATGCTGTAGGGCTGAAACGACAAGCCTAGCCCTGCCGGTACCTCGGACTGCACCACATTGCGCGCAAAGCCTTCCCAGTCAACGTCGGGCCAAGCGGAAAGGTGGGCGTTGTAATTGCCAACAGCGCCGTTCATCTTGCCTTTGATCGCCACCTCAGCGATGTGGATGCGTGCGTGGCTTAACCGCACCACCACGTTGGCGATTTCTTTGCCGACGGTGGTGGGGCTGGCTGTTTGGCCATGGGTGCGTGAGAGCATGGGTACGTCGGCGAAGCGGTGCGCCATGTCTTGTAGCGTGTGGATGATGTGATTGAGTGCGGGCAGCAGCACTTGGTCGCGCGCGGCTTGGATTTGCAGGGCGTGGCTGGTGTTGTTGATGTCTTCGCTGGTGCAAGCAAAGTGAACAAACTCAGCCGACGCTTGCAGCTCTTGGCGCACTGCGGGGTCAAGGTTCTCGCGCGAACAAGCCGCCTTGATCCAGTACTCGACCGCTTTGACATCGTGGTTGGTTGTCTTCTCTATGGCTTTGATGGCCTCGGTGTCGGCCTCTGTGTAGTCGCTGACCAAGCTGCGCAGGTACTCGCGAGCTGGCGTGCTGAGCGGGGTGAACTCGGCCAATCCGGCGTCAGATAACGCGATCAACCAGGTCACCTCAACCTGCACCCGTCGGTGCATATAGCCATGCTCGCTCATCAACATCCGAAGCCCGCTGAGTTTTGAGCCATAGCGGCCATCGAGAGGAGATAAAGCGTTGATGGGGGTCAGGGTTTGGGTCATGGTGGGTACAAATCGAAGCGTCGTCGTTCCAAGCAATCAATGGCAACAAAAGCGGCCAAGGCCCACCCTGAAAAGCCAGGGTGGTTGGCCAGCCCTTCATTGTAGGTGCCATCGCACCACTTGATGAGGGCTAGGGCTCAGTCTGAGGGCTCCAGCGCCACTTTCCACAAGGCGGCGACAGCCGCGCGGTGGGCGTGCCAAGGTTCGGGCGACATGTGCGTCGGCGCTTGATCCAAGCGCGCCTGGTGCTGCGCGGCACGCATGGCTCGGTAGGCCTGCGCGGCTTGTTCGCCAACAGGTGCGGGCAGCAGGCCAACGCGTTGCGCCTCGAGCAGCAAAGCGATGTTGCCTGTGTTGGGCAAGAGGCTGGGGTGCGTCGCACTGTGAAGCAGCAATAGCGTCTGCACCGCGAACTCGATGTCAACCATGCCGCCTTCGCTGTGTTTCACATCAAAGCGGCCAGCAGGTACTTTGTGGGCCAGCGCCACTTTGCGCCGCATGGCAACAATCTCATCGCGCAGGGCCTGTGCGTCTCGGTTTGCGGTCATGACACCGGCGCGCACCACGTCAAATTGCTGGATCAAATTGGCACCACCGACCACCACCCGTGCGCGGGTGATGGCTTGGTGCTCCCAGGTCCACGCAGCATTGCTGCCCCGACGCAACTGATAGTCTGCAAAGGCTTGGATCGGACTCACCAGCAAGCCTGAGTTGCCGTTGGGCCGCAGCGCGGTATCGATTTCGAACAAGTCCCCCTCGCCTGTTTTCACCGTCAGCCAAGTGATGAGTTTTCGCACCCACGCGGCGTAGGCCTCAGGGGCGCGTGGGTCTGGGTCATCAAAAACAAAAACAATGTCCAGGTCGCTGCCGTAGCCCAGCTCTTGGCCGCCCCACTTGCCGTAGGCGATCACCCCGACGCGCGGGTGTTCGCGGTGGCGCCCTTTGAAGCATTGCCAGCTCCAATCGACGGCGGCTTGCATCAGCACCTGAGCCAGAACCGACAAGTCGTCGGCCACCGCCTCCACACTGATGTGTCCTTCGACATCGCGCGCCAGGGTGCGAAACACCTCGGCATGGTGGGCACGGCGCAACAAGTCCAACAGCGACTCTTCGTCATCTTCACCAGAGCGCTTGAGCGCGACCCGCCGGCGGTTGAGTTCGGTCTTGAGCTGTTCGGGGTCAAAGCGCTCGTGCAACATATCCGCGTTGGCCAACTCGTCGATCACGCCGGGGTGCTGAATCAGGTACTGCGCGGGCCACTTGGCTGCACCCAATAGGCGAAGCAGGCGTTGGTGCGTTGAGGGTCGCTCTTGCAGCAGCGCCAAATAACTCTGGCGCCGCAGCAAGGGCTCTAACCAGTCGATCATGCGCTGCGCGGCGACCAAGCTGATTCGGCCTTCATCCAGCCAGGAACCGGTGCGCAGCAACAGCCGCGCCAAGCGCTCTCTGGCCTCGTCGTTCAGGGTGTCCACGCGTGGACTTTGCGTCCATGCTCTGACTTGCGCCTGCCAACTTTCAGGCAAAGCCTCACAAATGGCCGCCATATCGTCGGACTCAGCCTCATCGGGGTGCTCGTTTTGAGCGCTACCAAGCAGGCTTTCAAACTCTGAGGCCACGTGTTCACGGTGGTGTGAGAGCGCCGCCTCAAACGCCTGTACATCCGCATAACCCATGGCTTGGCTCAGCCAAGCGAGGTCTTCCTCTTGGGTGGGCAGCACTTGTGTTTGTTGATCGTCTAAGTACTGAATGCGGTGTTCAACCTGGCGCAAAAAGCGATAGGCCTCTGCCAAGGCTCGGCTTTGTTCGCTGGAGACCAAACCCGCCTTGGTCAATCGATCCAGGGCTTGCAGCGTGGCTCGGGTGCGCAGCTCGGGAAACTGCCCCCCTCGCACCACCTGTAACAACTGAACAATGAACTCCACTTCGCGGATGCCGCCCCGCCCCAGCTTGACATCATTGGCGCGCTCAGGCCTAGCCGCCGCTTGCTGCGTCGCGTGCTGTCTGATTTGGCGGTGCAGTCGCCGCAGCCCCTCGAATACCTTGTAGTCCAGGTAGCGCCTGAACACAAAAGGCAAGACCACATCGCGCAAGGCCAAGGTGGCGGACTCTTGGGTGGCGGATTGCGGCGCGACCACGCGGCTCTTGAGCCATGCAAAGCGCTCCCATTCTCGGCCCTGCACCATGAAGTACTCTTCAAGCGCAGCCAGTGAGCAAGCGGCAGGTCCCGAGTTGCCGTTGGGCCGCAACGCAAGGTCGACACGGAAAACCTGGCCATGTTCAGTCACATCGCCCACAAAAGACTGCATGCGCTTGACCAACTTGCAAAAGAACTCGTGGTTGGAGATGCGCTTGGCGCCCATGGCATTGCCCTGGGTCTGCCCTTCGTGCTCGTAAACATAGACGAGGTCAATGTCGCTGGAAACATTGAGCTCGCGCGCCCCCAGTTTGCCCATCCCAATGATCCACAGCCGGCAGGTTTGGCCTGGCCCAGGCGAGCCCGGCTCTCCATAGATGTCGACAAGCTCGTCGCGGCACACGCTCAGCGCGCGGTCTAGACACCATTGCGCCAGCTCGGTCATGGTCAGGGTGACAGCCTCTAGGCTGATTTGGCTGTTGCAGTCCAAAGCCGCCAGCCGTTCGAGCACCAAATGACGCAACACGCGCATGGCTTCTTCGGGGCGATAGCCGCTGGTCTCAAGCTGGGAATTCAGCGTGTCAAAGCTTGCCGGGTTGGGCTGACCCTCAGGTAGCCAAGACAACTCAAGGGCATAACGGCGTCGAATGCGCTGCACAAATCGGCTGTGTTGTGCGACATCTGACGCCCTTTGGCTTGATGAAGCGTGCGGTGTTGCCGTCATAATTCCTCTATATGGAAAAGCCCCCTGCCCCCCCACCGTTGCCCTGGCGCCGCTTGGCCGTTGTGCTGCGCGTGGCGGTGGTGTTGCTGGCCATTTTTTGGCTGGTGGTTGGGGCGTTCAGGGCCTCATTGCACTGGATCATAGTCCCCAATTTGCCGACTTGGAAACCAGACATTGAACGCATCGCCAGTGATTGGTCAGGGTTGCGTGTCGAAATTGAAAGTCTGCAAGCGCGACTCGAAGAGGGGCAGGCGGTCATTGAGTTGCGCGGCCTCAGCGTCAACGACCCGCAGGGCTTAGAGCATTTGTGGGTTGGCGCTTTTGAGGGCCAGTGGACGGCGGGTTCGTTGCTTCACTTGGGCTTCAGCCAAGCGCGTGTAACTGACTGGCGCCTGCGGATTCAACGCCACGCAGATCAGCGAATATTTGTGGCAGGCGTCGCGTTACAAGCCCAAGACCAAGTTGGGCCCAGCGCGTGGGCCAATTGGCTTTTCAAACAGCCTGCCTTGTTGGCCAATCGGGGGTCCATTCTTTGGCAAGACGGGCAACTCAGCGGGGCGCCGGGTTTGCGTTTGAATGACGTGGCATTGACGATCACCAATGGCGTGCGCGCGCATGCATTGCAATTGGATGCCACCCCAGATGTGCCAGGGGCAGAGCCTTGGTCGGTGCGCATGCGCATGAAATCGGCTCTGTTGGCTCGCGAGGCGGGGGACTGGAGCCAGTGGAGCGGACAACTTTATTGGAACTTGCCCCACCTGAATTGGCCTTGGCTGACCGCACGCATAGATACCCGGGGTACCAGGTTTGAGCGCTTGCGCGATGGACGAGGGCATTGGCGAGCCTGGGTGGATGTGCGCAAGGGCCAAGTCACGGGTGCCACCAGTGACGTGGCCTTAGAGCATCTGGATATGCGACTAGCTCCAAGCGTGCAAGCACTCAACGCACGCAAACTGCAGGGTCGACTGGTCTGGCGCGAGCAAGGTGCGATGCAAGCCTTGGAGGCCCAAAAGGTCAACATCACTTTGGCGGATGGCCTCGAGTGGCAGGGAGCCGAAGGCAGCTGGGAGCACCACCAAGCCGTCGGCGAAGAGCCCGAATCATCTGCTTTGACTTTGCGGCAGATTGACTTGTCCACTGTCACTCAGTTGGCTTTGCGCTTGCCTCAACTCGAACGGTGGCACGGCGATTTGCGAGCTTGGCAACCCAGTGGCATGGTTGCCCGGCTGCAGGCCTCATGGCAAAACACTTGGTCCAGCCCTGCCAATGCCGCGATCGAAGGCGAAGTGCGAGATTTGGGCTGGCGCGCGGGCAATTTGCCCCCGGGTGCGCGTGCGGGGCAATTGGCGCGGCCCGGCGCCCGGGGCCTCGGCGTTACTTTTAGCACCAGCGAGTTAGAGGGTTCGGCCAAGTTGCGCATGTCCGAGGGGCAATTGGACTTTCCTGGCTTGTGGGAGCGCTCGGCCGTCGATGTGCAAGCGCTGCGCGCCGATGTGGCTTGGAGCCAGCAAGCCGGCCAGTGGCGGGTTGCTGCAACCGAAGTGCAATGGCGCAACTCAGATGTGACACTGCAGGGTGATGCATCTTGGCGGGCGGGGGCGGACGGGGGTGAACTCGATCTGTCCTTGAGTGCCAGCGAAGCGCAATTGCGCACGTTGGGTCGTTACATGCCTTTGGTTGTGCCAGAAGGCACGCGCCGCTATCTGAGCGCCGCCATCCAAGGCGGGCGCGCAAACAATGTGGCGGTCCAGGTGCGTGGCCCTTTGAGCAAATTGCCGTTTGGGTCGGGCACCGAATTCAGCGTCGAAGGCGATGTGGAAGGCGCGACCTTCGAGCCTGCGCCCCGTGATCTCGCAGGCGCGCAATGGCTGACGCTCAAAGACTTGAGTGGCCGTTACCGCTTGGATCAAGATGACATGTCGCTCACAAAGGTCAAAGCAAATTGGGGCGAGGGGGGGCGCATCGCCTTGAGACAAGGCCAAGCTCGCATCGATGCTTGGCGCACACCGCGCAGTGCGTTGTCTGTTGAGGCGAAGGCCGAGGGCCCCTTGAGCGCTTGGCTCAGCGAGATGCAGCGAGGGGGTCTACAGCAGACCGTTCAGGGTGCGCTGGATCAAGTGCAGGTCAACGCAGGCGATGGCGCGTTGGCATTAACGATCAACATGCCCATGTCCGAGCCTCAAGCATTGGTTGTCAATGGAGAGCTCAAAGGTCGGCAAGCCACGGTGGTGCCAGCCCCAGACTGGCCGGCCCTGAGCAGTGGCCGCTTTGATGTGGGTTTTGGTCCCACTGGGGTCAAGCTCAAGCTGCACCAGTCGGCTTGGCTGGGTCGCCCGCTGACCGGCCAGCTTGAGGTGTTGCCCGATGGTGCTTGGCAAGGCCAAGTCAATGGGGTGGCTAGCCTGGAAGAGCTGGCGCAACAATGGCAATGGCCCGACGCTTGGCGCGGCTTGTTGAAGGGTGAGTCGGCGTTTCGACTGTCAGCCGAGCGGTCGCCGGACAGCGAGCCGTGGCTAGAGTTAAGCACCGACTTGGTTGGCGTGAGTGCCGCCATGCCAGCCCCACTCAACAAGGCGGCCGCAGAGGCGTGGCCGTTGGTGGGACGGTGGCGCGTGGGCTCTGACGCCACGGCGTGGTCACTCACACCTGCGGCAGCGCCACCATTGCGGCTGGAATTGGCCCCCCGATCTGAAGACCGAAAAGGCTTGTTGACTTGGGGCATGTCTATGGCTGAGGTGACGCCCAGAGCCCCATGGGTGGTGGCCTTGGCACTGCCTTCGATCAACGTGGACGAATGGCGCCAGTGGCTATCAGAGCGAGACCCTTGGCCCACAATGGGGTCGACTGACGCAGTGCCGCCCAGCGTGCAGTGGTTCGCAAGAACCGCTGACTTGACGGTGTCGGGGTGGCAGTTTCGAAATGCGATGGTGGACGCGTTGTGGCGCGGTGGCAATTGGCAGGCCCGCGTAGGAGCCGATGAAATCGAGGGCGAGATCACATTGCAGGCCTCTTCTCAGACCCAGCCCGACGGTCAAGTGACGGCTCGCTTGTCACGTTTGCGTTTGAATCCGCAAATTTTGCAAACCACGAACCGCCAACAGGAGCGGCCCAAGGGCATGCCCGCAGTGGATATCGAAGTGGACGCCTTGCGCATCAAAGACAGGGACTGGGGCAAAGTGGGGTTGTTGGCTGACAACACTTGGGTGCGCCAAGGCGATCGCTGGGTGCCCAGTTGGGAGGTCAAGCGCCTGAGTGTTCGTTTGCCTGAGGCTGAGTTCAAGGCCTCAGGTTCATGGAAGCCACAGGCCTCTCAACTCTCCGCGGCGGCACTGGGTCAGTGGCGGCAAACCGACTTGACGTGGGAGCTCTCCCTCTCGGATGCCGGCAAGTTGCTCACGCGCTTTGGCATGCCGGGCGTGATGCGAGGCGGCGACGGCGAGCTGCAAGGTCAGCTGAGTTGGCTGGGTTCGCCGCTGGAGTTAGATCAAGGCTCCTTGTCAGGGTCTATTCGCATGGATTTGGGTCGAGGTCAGTTTTTGAAGGCTGAGCCTGGCATTGCCAAGTTGTTGGGCGTCTTAAGCTTGCAGTCGCTGCCGCGCCGCTTGCTGTTGGACTTTCGCGATGTCTTTCAAAAAGGGTTTGGATTCGACAGCGTGAGCGGCAATGCCCAAGTCCAAAATGGCGTCTTGGTGACCCGAGATTTGGCCATGCGCGGTCCTTCAGCCAACGTCTTGATGGAAGGCTCGGTCAGTTTGGTCAATGAAACCCAAAACCTAGAGGTTTTGGTGGTGCCAGAGTTGGACGCGGGGACGCTGTCCTTGTGGGCTGGGATAACCAACCCGGTGCTGGGCTTGACTACATTTTTTGCGCAAAAGGTTTTTGGTGATGCCATTGCGGACGCCAATGTGCGGGCGTTTAAGGTCACGGGCCCATGGCAGCAGCCCGAAGTGCAAGCTGTCAAACTCGGCGGACAAAAACCAGCGCCAGTGCGCATTGAGGAGGCCGTGTCGACCGAGGTTGAGCCACCGGCGTCAACTGTGGTGAAGCCTGCGTCACCCGCACCGGTTGCCCAGTGAGGTAACCTCAGCGTCATGGTTTTGGGTCTGAATCGTCTTCAGGGGGCAATTCACCATTTTTGCGACCTGAAAACATGGTCCACCAGATGATGAACAGCAATATACAAAGGGCTGCCAAGGCCTCTAGGAAAAGTAAAAACATGCTTCCAAGTTTATCGGTTTGGCGATCGGTTTTGGCCTTAAGCCTTGTCACCCTTGTGGTCGCCTGTGGCACCCCGCCTAAGTCTGAGCCGCCAGTTGACGACGCCGAGCCAGTGGATGTGGGGGTGGCCCCAGACCCGCAGGTTCAAGCGGCATGGGAAAGCATGTTGGCGTGGGACCAAGGGCAGGCGCTGCCCTCGGATGTCATGCGCTCGAAAGCCCGCTGGCGAGCCGTTCACTGGTCCTCATTGCCCGGGGTGGCGCAAGACGAGTTGCAGCAAGTCATGCCTGCATTGCTGCGCAATTGTGGGCGCGCGCCGCAAGCCTTGGCGCCGTGGTGTGAGCCCATTCGGCTGTGGGGTATGCAGGCGCCAAGCGAGCGGGTTGAATGGTTGGTGCGAGAGTGGCAGCCATATGCGATCGAATCCCCATCGGGTGCGAGGCGAGGCTTGCTCACGGGTTACTTTGAGCCCCAGTTGGTTGCCTCGAGGGTTCGCACTGAGCGCCACCAAGTGCCCCTGCACGCCTTGCCTCGGGGGTGGCGCGCGCGGGGGACCTGGTTCAGCAGGCAAGAGATGGATACCCTGCCAGCGGCACAAGAGGCGTTGCGCGGCCGCGAGTTGGTTTGGGTCGAAGACCCGATTGACGCGCTGATTTTGCAAATACAGGGCTCTGGGCGGGTGAACGTCAGCGAGCCCGATGGCACAGTGCGCACGATTCGGCTGGCCTTTGCCGGGCACAACGGGCAAACCTATGGCAGCGTCGGGCGCTGGTTGCTGGACCGAGGCGAGGTCAGCAACGCCCACTGGTCAGACATCCGCGCTTGGGCGCGCGCCAATCCGCACCGCCTGCAAGAAATGCTTTGGGCCAATCCGCGGGTGGTGTTTTTTCAAGAAGAGCCCCTCTCCGATATGGACGCGACCGCAGGCCCTCGGGGCGCGCAGGGCGTGCCACTCACGCCTGGGCGCTCGATTGCGGTAGACCGATTCAGCATCCCGTATGGCACGCCAGTCTGGATGACCACACCAGGGCCCACGTTAGCCACACGGCGCTGGGTGGTCGCCCAAGACACAGGTGGCGCGATCTTGGGCGCGGTTCGAGCCGACTTCTTCACGGGCTGGGGCGACGAGGCGCGCGATGTGGCCTCTAGCCTGAAGCAGCCACTCAAGCTCTGGGCACTGTGGCCACGGGGGCTGACACCGCCCAATTGATCCTACTGGCTGGGTGGGGCCGGCTGTTGGCGACGCCAAAGGCGTGTGCCTGTTCGCACAGGCGCGGCGCACGGGTCGCCGGCTGCGCCTAGGGCGGCTTGGACCTGGGCAGGTGTCACGCATACGCACGTCGAATGGGCGCGCCATCTCTAAACTCTCATGCACTGCTCGGGTGCGCGCGATTGTCAAACCGCGCACGCCGTAGCAAACTCACCTTTTCGATGCTCAGAGGTTGCCCATGAACGCCCCCATTCAACCCAACGAATTGCAAGCGATGTCGCTGGACGACAAATACACCCTGGACGCGGGCCACGCCTTCATGAGCGGCATCCACGCGCTCGTGCGCCTACCCATGATGCAGCGCCAACGCGATGTGTTGCAGGGCAAAAACACCGGTGGCTTCATCAGTGGTTACCGAGGCTCTCCCTTGGGCGCCTACGACCAAATGCTGCACAAAGAGGCCGCTCGGCTTCAAGAGCACCACATCCACTTTCAGCCTGGTGTCAATGAAGAGTTGGCGGCGACGGCTCTGTGGGGTACTCAGCAACTGGGCTTCGCCCCTGCCAAGCCACAACGCTACGACGGCGTGTTCGGTATTTGGTATGGCAAGGGCCCCGGGGTAGACCGCTGCTCAGATGTCTTCAAGCACGCCAATTTGGCAGGCACCACCCCGTGGGGTGGTGTGTTGGCGGTGGCGGGTGACGATCATGTGGCCAAAAGCTCGACTGCAGCCCACCAAAGTGACCACATTTTCAAGGCCTGCGGATTGCCCGTGTTTTTCCCGTCCAATGTTCAAGAAGTTTTGGACATGGGTTTGCACGGCATTGCGTTGAGCCGCTTCGCTGGTGTGTGGTCGGGCATGAAGACCATCCAAGAAGTCGTTGAGTCCAGCGCCCGGGTGGTCGTTGACCACGACCACTTGAACATCACGCAGCCAGAGTTCGAGATGCCTGTGGGTGGTGTACACATTCGTTGGCCCGATGCAGCTTTGGCGCAAGAGGCGCGACTGTTGGATTACAAATGGTACGCCGCGCTGGCTTACATCCGGGCCAATCGACTGAACTACACGGCGATACAAAGCCCGAACGATCGCTTTGGGGTCATGGCCAGCGGCAAGGCTTACAACGATGTGCGTCAGGCCTTGCAAGACTTGGGCCTTGACGAGGCTGTGTGCCATCGCATTGGCTTGCGCTTACACAAGGTTGGCGTGGTTTGGCCTTTAGAGGCGCAAGGTACGCGCGAGTTCGCCACGGGGTTGCGCGAAATTTTGGTGGTTGAAGAAAAGCGCCAAATCATCGAGTACCAACTTAAAGAGGAGCTCTACAACTGGCGCGCAGATGTTCGCCCGAATGTGCTGGGTAAATTCGACGAGCGCCCAGGTGATACCTCCGGCGGTGAATGGTCCAGTGCCAATCCCAGTGCCGACACCTTGCTGCGGGCCAACGCAGACCTCAACCCCGCCCTGGTGGCGCGGGCCATTGCCAAGCGCTTACTGGCCATGGGGGTTCCAGAGGATGTGGCCCGTGGTATGCGCCAACACCTGGAAGTGCTGGACGCCCAAGAGCTGCGCACACAACAAACCACCCAAGCGGTGGCAACCGGCGACCGGATGCCTTGGTTTTGCTCGGGCTGCCCACACAACACCTCGACCCAAGTGCCTCAGGGGTCGCGCGCCATGGCGGGGATTGGCTGCCACTTCATGTCGGTCTGGATGGATCGCTCCACGGTGGGTTTCACCCAAATGGGCGGCGAAGGCGTTCCTTGGGTTGGGCAAGCGCCGTTCACGGATGAGCGCCACGTATTCGCCAATTTGGGCGATGGCACATATTTTCACAGTGGCAGCTTGGCCATTCGCCAAAGCATTGCAGCTGGGGTCAACATCACTTACAAAATCTTGTACAACGACGCGGTTGCGATGACCGGTGGTCAGCGCGTGGGCGAGCGCCCCGAGGGCCACAGCGTGGTGCAGATTGCACAGAGCATGGTGGCTGAGGGTGCCAAAGTGGTCACCGTGGTCACCGATGAGCCAGAGAAGTACGACGGCGTGCGCTTGCCTGATGGTGTGGCTGTTCAGCACCGCGACTCGTTGGCGTCATTGCAATTGGCGATGCGCGAAGTCCAAGGCACCAGTGTCATCATTTACGACCAAACCTGTGCCACCGAAAAGCGCCGCCGCCGCAAGCGCGGCATCATGCCGGCAGCGGCTCAGCGGGTGGTCATCAACGAGGCGGTTTGCGAGGGCTGTGGCGACTGTGGCATCCAAAGCAATTGCCTCAGCGTCGAACCACTGGAGACCCCACTGGGGCGCAAGCGAACCATCAACCAAAACACCTGCAACAGCGACTATTCTTGCTTGAAGGGTTTTTGCCCCAGTTTCGTCACCCTCGAGGGTGCCTCTGTGCGCAAGAAAAAAGCCTCTGCAGGGGTAGATGTCTCGCGCATGGAGTCGATCTTGTCGGGCGCCAGCAAGCCCAATTGGTCGCTGGGTGAGACGCCCTGGGCCCTGCTCGTGGCGGGTGTCGGCGGTACAGGCGTGATCACGGTGGGACAAATCTTGGGTCAAGCCGCCCACATGGAGGGCAAGGGTGTGGTGACCCAAGACGCAGCCGGCCTGGCCCAAAAAGGCGGCGCGACCTGGAGCCACATCATGATCGCGGCTAACCAGTCGGCCATCCACACCTCACGCGTGGATGTGGCTGGTGCGGATTTGGTTTTGGCTTGTGATCCCGTGGTTGCCGCTTCGCCTGAGACTTTGCAGCGGATGCGGCCAGGGCGCACACACGTGGCACTCAACCAGCACAGCACGCCGACCGCCGCCTTTGTGAAAGACACCGACTGGCGCAACCCGGCAGATGCATGTCGTCAGCGCTTGGAGCAACAAGTCGGGCCAGAGGGTGTCGGTCTGGTCGATGCAGACGCCGTGGCCACCAAGTTGGTCGGAGACAGCATTTTCACCAACCCGGTTTTGATAGGCTACGCCTGGCAAATGGGTTGGGTGCCGCTCGAGCTCGAGTCTTTGCGCCGCGCCTTCGAACTGAACGGCGTGCAAGTCGAGGCCAACTGGACGGCGTTTCAATGGGGGCGCTGCTGTGCCGTTGACGCAGACGCGGTGCGCACTTTGCTGGCGCCGACCCAGGCGGTGGTTGTGCACAAAACCCAAAGCTTAGAGGACGTGATCGCCGTGAGGCAGCGCTTTTTGAAGGGCTACCAAAATGAGGCCTATGCCGAAACGTATGTGGATTGGGTCGAACAAACCCGCGCCAAAGAGCGAGAGTTGGGCCTGTCTGAGTTGTCCCTCACGCGCACCGTGGCAGAGCAGCTCTACCGATTGATGGCCATCAAAGACGAATACGAA
>CBFIFT010000033.1:0-15709 GCA_965661935.1 Burkholderiaceae bacterium
CCGACGGGTGTAGAGGTGGTCGAAGCGCAAAATTTCATGTCCATTGCGCGTCAGAACAAAGCCCTCGAGAACCTCATTGATATCGCGCAACGTCTGCGCATCAACAGCCTCATCCATCAACCCTTGTGAGGACTCCCAAACCAAATTGATGCCTTCTCTGGCGATGTTGAAAGCCACCAACGCCGCGGCCAACAAGTCTAGCCACCACCAGCCTGTCAACTTGACCAATATCAGCCCGGCGACCACGCCGGCCGATGTCCAAACATCGGTGATGAGGTGACGCGCATCGCCCTCAAGCGCTTTGGATCGATAGCGCTTTGCAGCCCGCAACATACCCCACGCCAGCAGACCATTGAGCACCGAGCTGCCCACCGACAAAGCAATACCAATGTCCAATTCAGTCAGCGGCACAGGGGTCAACCAACGGTCAACCGTGGACCACAAAATGCCGATGGCCGCACCCAAAATCAAGATGCCCTCAAAGCCGGACGAAAAGTACTCGGCCTTGTGGTGCCCATACGGGTGGTCTTCGTCTGCAGGCTGCTGTGCCACCACCACCATGCGCAGCGCGAACATCGCGCCCGCCAAATTGACAAAGCTCTCCATCGCGTCAGAGAGCAACGCCACTGAATCAGTGATCCACCATGCGAGTGTCTTGAGCGTGATCGTGATCAGCGCCACCCCGATTGAAAGCCTGAGCCATTGCTCAGGTGTCCAATTCAAACGCACCTGCATTTCTATTGACTCAGATGCACGCGGGCGAATTTGCGCTTACCCACTTGAGCAATGAAGGTCGATGCCTCTAACTTCAAGCCGCGGTCAGAAACAACGGCCCCGTCAATGCGCACACCGCCGCCTTCAATCATGCGACCGGCCTCACTGGTTGACGGCACCAAGCCTGCAGCTTTGAGGACTGCGCCAATGCCCATGGGTGCGCCACTCAAAGTCACCTCGGGTATGTCATCTGGTACGCCGCCCTTGCTTCGATTGATGAAGTCTTGTTCGGCCGCGTCGGCAGCGGCAGCGCTGTGAAAGCGGGTGGTGAGCTCTTTGGCCAATGCCACCTTTGCCACTTTGGGGTTCAGGCCATTTTCCACCTCGCGTTTCAACTGGGCGATTTCCTCGAGCGAGCGGAATGACAGCAAGGTGTACCAGCGCCACATCAAGTCGTCACTGATAGAAAGCGTCTTGGCAAACATCGTGTTCGCATCCTCGGTGATGCCGATGTAGTTGTTCTTGCTTTTAGACATTTTGTCCACGCCGTCTAAACCCTCGAGCAAGGGCATGGTCAAAATACACTGAGGCTCCTGACCATACTCTTGCTGCAAGTGGCGCCCCATCAGCAAGTTGAACTTTTGATCAGTCCCGCCCAACTCAAGGTCTGACTTCAAGGCCACGCTGTCGTAGCCCTGCATCAATGGGTATAAGAACTCATGCACGCTGATCGATTGGCCACTGTGAAAGCGCTTGTGAAAGTCATCGCGTTCCATCATGCGAGCCACCGTGTACTTGGCTGACAACTCGATCATGCCGCGAGCGCCGAGTGGGTCGCTCCATTCGCTGTTGTATCTGATTTCTGTTTTCAAGGGATCAAGCACCATGCTGGCTTGTTGAAAATAGGTTTTTGCGTTTTCTTCGATTTGCTCACGTGTCAGCGGTGGCCGGGTCGAATTGCGACCCGAGGGGTCTCCAATCATCGAGGTGAAATCGCCGATCAAGAAAATCACTTGGTGGCCCAAGTCTTGCAGCTGCCGCATTTTGTTCAACACCACCGTGTGCCCAAAGTGCAAATCGGGCGCGGTTGGATCCAGGCCCAACTTGATGCGCAAGGGTTGCCCCGTTTCTTGCGATCTGGCCAACTTTTTCAGCCACTCTGCTTGTGGCAACAGCTCTTCGCAACCGCGCAAACTCACGTCTAGGGCGTGAGACAGTTGGTCATTCATTTCGATTTCATTGGATGGAGCACTCACAACGCGGTCTCTTATCTGAACAATAGAGGGAAGGACTTGTATACTAAGCCCCCGAAAGTAGGTGATTGGTGTGCAAGCAGCCACGCGTTTCACCCGTCAGGTCACTGATTGTAGTGGCGCATCGCCAGCAAGCTTCTCAAAAGACGCACCAGCGAATTGATACCATCACGACCCGTGAATCAAAGGCCTTCTCAGTTTAGACAACACACGATGGATTTCCGTCCGCAGGCATCGGCTTCGCCTCGCAGGCCCTGGCGTCGGCGGCTGGCTGCGACGGTGGCTGCCTCATCTGTGTTGGTTTATGCCTTGACTTGGGCTACGCTACAACCCAACGACCCCAGTGTCACAAGCCGCGCTGAGCCCCTCGATTTCACCGATCGCGTGAAAGACGTCTTCAGCGGCGCACTGCTCACCGAGCTCTCCACAAAAGCCATCCCACTTTACGTCAACGGACGCGTTGAGCGGGGCGATAACTTATCCACGTTGCTTCAACGTCTGGGCATCAGTGATGCCCCGGCGATGCGCGCACTCGAACAATCCGATGGGGTAAGAGAAGCCCTGGCGTTGGGCCCAAAAGTTGGGGTCAAGGCCGTGGTTTCTGAGACATCCACTCTGCAGCGCATCGAATTTATTTGGGGCGATCGAAAGGTGGTGGGCACCGCTCAGCGACTGTCGGTTTCACACAATGACAGTGGCGAGTGGCAGACCACGCGCGATGCGGTCGAGCTCGAGCGTTATGTTCGTCTGGTCACGGGGACGATTGAATCCTCGTTGTTCGCCAGCACGGACGCGTTGGGGCTAGATGATCGAATTGCAATTGAAATTGCTGAAGTTTTTTCTAGTGAAATCGATTTTCGGCGCGATCTGCGAAAAGGGGACCGTTTCACGCTCGCCTTTGAAGAGTGGAGCCACGACGGTGAAGTGGTCCAAGATGGGCAAGTGCTAGCCATCGAGTTTGTCAACAAAGGCAAGGCACTGCAAGCCATTTGGTTTGACGAAAAGAACGAGTACTTCGATGCCCAGGGCAACAGCGCCAAGCGCGAGTTTTTGGCTTCGCCGATGAAGTTCTCACGCATATCAAGCGGCTTCAAGATGCGATTTCACCCCATCAAGAAGGTCTGGAAGCGCCACCTCGGCGTCGACTACGCCGCGCCCACAGGGACTGAAGTGCGCAGCGTCGGTCGCGGTGTCGTGAGTTATGCGGGCTGGAAGAATGGCTACGGCAAGGTGGTCATCATTCGGCACAACGGCGGCAAAGAGACCTTGTATGCGCACCTCAGTCGCATCCAAGTGCGCAAGGGTCAACGCATTGAGCGCGAGCAAAACATTGGGGCTGTGGGCAGCACAGGCTGGGCAACGGGGCCCCATTTGCACTTTGAATTCAGAGTCAACGGGCAACACAAAAATCCCGCGTTATTGGCTAAGCAAAGCAAGACCATTCGACTCAACGCCTCAGAGTTGGCGACCTTTGAGCGCGTGTCCTCAGAGATGCAGGCAGCTTTGGCAGCTGCCGGCGGTTCTTCTCTCGCCAAATCCGAGCCGTGACGTCTCCTACCGGTGATTTCATTGGCCTGATGTCAGGCACCTCGATGGATGGTGCAGATGCGGTTTTGATGCACGTTGATGGCCAAGGTACGCCACACGTCTTGCACCACGCGCACTTGCCCATGCCATCAGACTTGAGACAGAGTTGCCTCGCGTTGAATGTCCCCGGGAACAACGAGCTGGACCGAGCCCATCGCGCAGCCAACGGTTTGGCGCTGTGGTATGCCGAGTTGGTCGACACCTTGCTCACGCAAAGCAATCGATCTGCCAGCTCCATTTGCGCCATCGGCGTGCACGGGCAAACCGTTCGACACCAGCCCAATGGCGCTGGGGATGACACAAACAGCCGCTACACCGTGCAGCTCAACAACTCGGCACTGCTGGCAGAGCGCACAGGTATTGATGTCATCAGCCACTTCCGTGAACGAGACATCGCCGCGGGTGGTCAAGGCGCGCCGCTGGTCCCCGCTTTTCATAGGCTCTGCTTTTCGCAAAGTGGGCAAGACACAGCGGTGGTCAACATCGGCGGCATTGCCAATGTCACATGGCTTGGCCGCGATGGCAGTTGTCTGGGCTGGGACAGCGGGCCTGGCAATATGCTGCTCGACGCTTGGTACGCCCGCAGCGTAGGAGGGGCTTGGGACGACGGTGGAGCTTGGTCACTACAGGGTCAATGCGTTTCTGAGTTACTTGAGCGATGGTTAGGCGACCCCTACTTTCAGCAAGCCGGCGCCAAAAGCAGCGGTCGAGAGCATTTCGGGGAGCATTGGTTGCACCAAACGCCGCACCTGAGCGACTATGCGCCTGTCGATGTGCAAGCCACTTTGGTTGAGCTCACCGCTCAAAGCGTTGTGCGCTCATTGCCTGGGTTGCCCCAGCAGATTTTGGTGTGTGGTGGTGGCGCTTTGAACCAGGCGCTGATGGTTCGGCTTCAAGTGTTGCTGCCAGGGACCGAAGTGAAGTCGACCAGCGACGTGGGTATGCCTGTGATGCAAGTCGAGGCATCGGCCTTTGCATGGTTGGCGTGGGCCTGGGTACACCGAACGCCAGGCAATTGGCCCGATGCGACGGGCGCCACGGGGCCCCGTGTATTGGGCGCTTTGTTCCCCAAATAGCAGCCTGATTTGGTCCACAAAAAAGGGCCCCTCGGGGCCCTGATATTGGGGCAGCGACGCTCAGACACCAAAACTCGAGCCACAACCACACGTGGTGGTTGCGTTGGGGTTCTTGATGACGAACTGCGCACCTTGCAGGTCTTCTTTGTAATCAATTTCAGCGCCGACAAGGTACTGATAGCTCATCGCGTCGATCAACAACGAAACGCCATTCTTGCTCATGGTTGTGTCGTCTTCGTTGGTGATTTCGTCAAAGGTGAAGCCATACTGAAACCCTGAGCAGCCACCACCTTGAACAAATACACGCAGCTTGAGGTCAGGATTCCCCTCTTCTGCGATCAGGTCCGCCACTTTTGCGGCTGCAGAATCGGTAAACACCAATGGCGCGGGCATTTCGATAACTTCTTCTGACATTTGGTTTCCTTACTGGCTGAAATAGCTGCCATTGAATGGTATCGCAAGTCGGCTTGGCCTGCATTGCTGGTCAAACCTTGTCTCTACTGCAGTTGGGGTTTCTCAATCACCATCTGCAATCGGGCACAAGCGCCCGGTCACCATGGCCCCGAGGTGCAACTCGATGTTCTTGTAATTGACGTCACCATGAATCACGGCATTGGGCTGTAGCTCGGCCAGTCGGCGGGCCGTCACTGGCCCTTCAATTTTGCCGTTCACGATGATGTGATCAACCAAAACTTCGCCCACGATCACAGCCCCCGCCCCGACCACCAAGACGCTAGGCTTGTCTGAGTTGGCTTGGACGTTTCCGCGGACAATACCGTCCACACGCAGACCCTCCTCAAACCAGACGTCTCCTTGCACCTGTGTGCCGGGGGCCACCAAGCTCTTGAGAGGTGGCGTCTTGTCGCTCTTAAACATACATTTTCCTGAGGCCTCGCGGCACGGTTTTCATGGGTTGGACTGGAGCTTGATGGTGGTCGAAGAAACCAATCGACCGCTTTGTCTCAATTGTGCTGTCAACGTCTCAACGTTGAGTGCGGCCGGAACCACGATTACCCCATCTAATTGCAAATACTGTACCAAGGTCACGGGCGTAGGAGAAGCCGTGGTTGTCAGTTCCCAAGGTTTTCCAAGCAGTTGGCCTTTGACCTGAAAAATCAATTCGCCTTTGAATTCTTCGGCGTTTTTGCGGGCTTGCACGACCAGCGCACGCCAAGAGAGCTCGGTTGGCGCTGTCCTCACTGCTGTCACAGTCTTCACACGCTGGGTTGAAGAACCTCGGCTCTTCGGAATCATCGTCTCGAAAAAGCCTAAATCTGTCTTCAGTTGCTCATTCTCTGCCTCGAGTTGGCGCAGCTGATCGGTGAGTTCTGCGAGCATGGCACTGTCTGCCAATCTTTGACTTTGCGCCGTGTTGGTGAGCAGCTGGGCTTTTTCAAAAACTTCCTTTTGCGCATCTAGGGTTTCACGCAAAACCTTGTTCTCGCCTTGTACGGTCGAGAGCTCATTTTGTACCTGAGCGTACTCACTCTTCATGGCTTCGAAATCGGCCACGATATTTGTCTCTAGGGCATTCAGCTGTCGCTGTTGCAAGTAAATCACCGCTGATAGCACGGCGATCGAAAGTCCAATGACGACCGTTGTGGCCCAACGCCATGCTGTGGGCCAACCGTCACCCGCACTCATGAACCAGAGGCGGCGCCTGCGCAGCCAGCGCTTCACAGGCTCGACCCCATTTGTGATGGACTCATGGAAATGCTCCGCAAAAAACAAAACCGCCCAATGCAGTGCATGGGCGGCTTTTTGATACCAACAGTTGAATCAGCGCTTGCTGAACTGCTTGCGACGGCGTGCGCCGCGCAGGCCAACCTTCTTGCGCTCGACTTCGCGGGCGTCACGGGTCACATAGCCTGCAGCAGACAATGCACCTTTGAGCTCTGCGTCATAGTCAATCAACGCACGGGTGATCCCGTGGCGAACGGCGCCGGCTTGGCCAGACTCTCCACCGCCATGGACATTCACCTGAATGTCGAAAGACTCAGCGTTGTCGGTCAACACCAAGGGTTGCTTGGCAATCATGATCGAGGTAGCACGGCCGAAGAACTCGGCGATGTCTTTGCCATTGATCGTGATTTTGCCGCTGCCTTTTTTCATGAAAACACGCGCCACACTTGATTTGCGGCGGCCCGTGCCATTGTTCCATTCACCAATCATCACGGTGCTCCTTAGATGTCCAAGACTTTGGGTTGCTGAGCGGTATGAGGATGCTCAGCACCACCATAAACCTTGAGCTTCTTGATCATCGCGTAGCCCAAAGGTCCCTTTGGCAACATTCCCTTGACGGCTTTTTCCAAAGCGCGGCCGGGGTGCTTGGCTTGCATGTCACGGAAACTCGTACCGTAGATACCGCCTGGGAAACCCGAGTGACGGTAGTAAATCTTGTCTAGGGCTTTGTTGCCCGTGACTTTGATCTTTGATGCGTTGATGACAACGATGAAGTCACCGGTGTCAACGTGAGGCGTATAAATGGCTTTGTGTTTGCCGCGCAGACGGAGAGCAACTTCGCTGGCTACTCGTCCGAGGACCTTATCGGTCGCGTCAATCACAAACCACTCGTGTTGCACCTCAGCGGGTTTGGCGCTGAATGTTTTCATTGCAATACTTTCTTGAGGGTTTGGCGGACTCTTTTCCACGGTCGGCGCCTCTTATGTTTGAGACCTCTTAGGTGGTGTTTGATGTACTTCGCCGCGGAGTCCTGAAAATCGCTGCGAAGCCCGCCATTATACGATTCTTATCGGCCACACGCAAAACCGCGTACCATCGCCCCATGTTCAGTTACCGACACGCCTTTCACGCTGGCAACCACGCCGACGTCCTTAAACACGCCATCTGGACAGCGATCTTGCGCCGCTTGGTCGAAAAAGATAAGGCTTTGCACGTCGTGGATACCCACGCTGGGACGGCGATGTACCGCTTGTATGGCGATGCGGCCCAAGAGAGCCAAGAGTCAGCCGGGGGCATATTGCAGCTGGCCCAGCATCTGTCAAAAACACCGGATGCTCCTGCGATCATTGAAGACTACATGAAAGTGTTCACTCACTTCAATGGAGGCAAAGTGGGGCAGCACTACCCCGGCTCCGCGGCCATTTCCGCCCATTTGCTGCGCCCCCAAGACCGCCTCGAAGTCTTTGAAGTCCACCCCACAGATCACAAGACGCTCAGAACATGGGCGGCGCAAGTGGATGCCCGAGCCACCATTCAAATGACGCGTCAAAACAGCTTTGAGGCTGTCAAGCGCTTGCTTCCCCCCGCGTCGCGGCGGGGCGCTTTGCTTTGCGATCCCAGCTATGAGTTGAAATCTGACTACGGCGATGTCGTGAAATTGCTACAAGAAGCCATGCTCAAGTTTTCTACCGGTGTCTACATGATTTGGATACCGCAAGTCGCGCGTCCCGAGGCGCATGAGCTTCCGCGCAAACTGCGCAGCATCGCCAACAAGGCCAACAAGCCGTGGCTGCACGCCCTGTTGCAGGTGCGAGGCGCTCAACTGGGTACCCCAGGCGGCGGGCTGGCGGGTAGCAGTGTTTTTGTGGTCAACCCGACTTTCGGACTGCGCGAGTCTTTGGCCGAAGCCTTGCCCTACTTGGTCAAGACCTTGGGTCAGGACAAAAAGGCCCGTTTCGATTTGCAATCGCAAGGCACTTGAGGTCAATCTAAATCCGAAATTAATTAACCGACCAATCGGTCGGTTAATTGCGTATACTTTCCACTTTCTGTGCTGAGCGCCGTTGTCTGCGCCAACCGCAAAGGTGAAATCAAGATGTACACGCAATCCATGGACGTGCCCAACTCGCCGCACGAGCCCAAGCCAATCAGCCACCTCGAAGGCGATGGCGAACTCCAAGCTCAGTTTGATGCGGTGATTGATGCAGACGGCAAAATCGAGCCCCGCGATTGGATGCCTGAGGCGTATCGAAAGACGTTGGTGCGACAAATCAGTCAGCACGCGCACAGTGAAATCGTGGGCATGTTGCCAGAGGGCAATTGGATTTCACGCGCACCCAGCCTCAAGCGCAAAGCCATTCTGATCGCCAAGGTCCAAGACGAAGGGGGGCACGGCCTCTACCTCTACAGCGCAGCAGAGACGCTTGGCACATCACGTGAACAAATGCTCGACGGTTTGCACAGTGGCCGCGCTAAGTACAGTTCGATTTTCAATTACCCGACTCTCAACTGGGCAGACGTGGGCGTGATTGGGTGGCTGGTTGATGGTGCGGCGATCATGAATCAGATTCCACTGTGCCGCTGCTCTTACGGTCCCTACGCGCGCGCCATGATTCGGGTTTGCAAAGAAGAAAGCTTTCACCAACGCCAAGGCTACGAATCTTTGCTCACCATGATGAACGGCACGCCTGAGCAAAAGGCCATGGTGCAAGACGCGGTCAACCGCTGGTGGTGGAAATGTCTGGCCATGTTTGGCCCACCCGACACTGACAGCCCCAACAGTGCGCAAGGCATGCGCTGGGGGATCAAGCGCGTGAGCAACGACGACTTGCGTCAAAAGTTCGTCGACGCCACGGTCCCACAAGCCGAGGTGCTTGGCGTGAGTTTGCCCGACCCTGATCTGCGCTGGAACGAAGCACGCAACCACTACGACTATGGCGCGATTGATTGGGACGAGTTTTGGGCCACGGTGAATGGCCATGGCCCCTGCAACGAAGAGAGACTGGCGACTCGGGTCAAAGCCCACCAAAACGGGCAGTGGGTCAGAGACGCCGCTGCGGCTTGTGCGCGCAAGCAACAGGCGCGAGCACAAAAGGAGGCTGCATGAGCGCCAATGAGACTTCAGACTGGTCCCTGTGGGAGGTATTCATCCGCAGCAAACAGGGCTTAGAACACAAGCACTGTGGCAGCCTACACGCCACTGACGCCAAGCATGCGCTTCAGATGGCGCGCGATGTCTATACCCGGCGCCAAGAGGGTGTAAGCATTTGGGTCGTACCCTCCACAGCCATCATGGCCAGTGAGCCCGATAGCAAAGACAGCTTTTTTGACCCCGCCGCTGACAAGGCCTACCGGCACCCCACGTTTTACAAAATCCCCGATCAAGTGGGGCACATGTGATGGCGAACCTCACGCCGGTGGATGACCTATTGCATTGGGCAGACAACGCGTTGGTGCTTGGACAACGCAACGCGGAATGGTGCGGGCATGGCCCCATCCTAGAAGAAGACTTGGCCTTGGCCAATCAAAGCCTTGATCTGGTGGGCCAGGCTCGCCTGCTCTATCAACTGGCGGCACAGCGCATAGAAGACAGCCCCCAAGAGCCGGCGCGCTTCGCCCACTTGGTCGGTGCACGCGAGAGCGGTCGCATCACAGAAGACACCTTGGCGTACTTTCGCGAAGCGCACGAATTCAGAAATCACACCCTGCTGGAACTGCCTCACAGTCCACCCAAAGCCGGCACCGCTGGCGGCGATCGAGACTATGCCACCACCATCGTGCGCAACTTTTTTTACAGCGCCTACATGGTGCTGGTCTGGCAGGCGATGCAACAATCGCCAGACACTGATCTCGCAAACATCGCCAGCAAATCGCTCAAAGAAGCGCGCTATCACATCGAACACGCCAGCGACTGGGTGGTCCGCATGGGGGATGGGACCGCCGAGTCGCACGCCAAAGCTCAGTCAGCGGTGAACCATTTGATGCGCTACACGTCGGCGTTTTGGGCAGCCGATGGCCCACTGGCAACCGCGTTGCAGCGCATGGGTGCCGAAATGTCTTCGCTGCATCGCGACTGGGATCAATTGGTCGATGAAACCCTGCTCGAAGCCACCCTGACAAGACCAGAGGTAGCGGGCGAAATCCCCAAGGGATATGCAGGCGTCCACTCAGAGCATTTGGGGTTTTTATTGGCCGAGATGCAGGTCCTGGCACGCGCCCACCCACAGGCGTCTTGGTAAGGCGGATCGATATTCCATGTCCGACTGCGACACCGACTTGGCTGCCCGAGAAGCCCAGCGCGCGCTGATCTGGCAAACACTGCAGCGCGTCTGCGACCCAGAGATTCCTGTGGTCACCATACAAGAGCTGGGTATTTTGCGAGACGTCCGTGAAACGGACGATGGCGGCTTTGAGGTCGTGATCACACCGACCTACAGCGGGTGCCCTGCCATGGGACAAATTGAAGACGACGTTACCCGAGCATTGCAGCCACTCCAATTGAACATCCGCGTCATCACGCAGCTCGCGCCGCCTTGGACCACCGATTGGATCACGGATCAAGCACGTGAAAAACTGCGCGCGTTTGGTATTGCGCCTCCTACCGGACAAGTCGGCGTAGCAGCTGCAGGCGTGGTGCAGTTCTCTCGCAAGTCCCGTCAAACCGCTGCCGTCGTCTGCCCACAATGTGGGGCTATCGACACCACCGAAATCTCGGTTTTTGGTTCAACGGCTTGTAAATCGCAATACCGTTGTCTCGCTTGTTTAGAGCCTTTCGACTATTTCAAGCCCTACTGATCGCACCGCACATGAGCACAGTCCCCCAGTTTCACCCTCTTTCTGTCATGCGCATCAGCCCCGAAGCCGGCTCCAGTGCAGCGATCACGCTGGGCATACCACCGGAGTTGCGCAACACCTTCGAGTTCACTCCAGGCCAATTTTTGACGCTGCGCGCAACCATCGCGGGCGAAGATGTGCGCCGCAGCTACTCCATTTGCTCCCCACGCTCGGCGCTTTCGAATCACGGTGAACTCACGGTGGGCATCAAATGCGTCGCAGGTGGAGTATTCAGCAATTGGGCCATCCAAGAGCTCAACGTAGGTGATGTCATACAGGTGATGCCACCACAGGGCCGCTTTGTACCTAAGGCCGATCAAGCAGCGCACCGAGTGGGTTTTGCAGCGGGGTCGGGCATCACGCCGATCTTGTCCATCATGGCCAGCTCGCTTGAAGAGGACCCCGAAAGCCACTTCACGCTGGTCTATGGCAATCGACGTGCGGACAGCATCATGTTTCACGAGCCCTTGCAAAACCTGAAGGACCGCTATGCGAGTCGACTCAGTTTGATCCAAGTGCTTTCACGACACGCACAAGAAGTGCCCCTGCTACAAGGCACCATCGATGCAGAAAA
This sequence comes from Burkholderiaceae bacterium, assembly GCA_965661935.1. GTDB lineage: Bacteria > Pseudomonadota > Gammaproteobacteria > Burkholderiales > Burkholderiaceae_C > RS62. The sequence continues at coordinate 11,721 of CBFIFT010000033.1, forward strand.
AGTGTCGCAACTCTGCCAAACCCTGCTGCCGTTGCAAGGGGTGGACGAAGCCTTCATTTGTGGCCCCGAGCCCATGATTGACAGCACCGAGGCCGCCTTGCTAGCGGGCGGTTTATCGCCCCATCAGATTCACACCGAGCGCTTCACGCCTGCAGCCAGATCGGATCATGCCAGCCGCACGGACTCACCCCAGTCTGTCGATGGCGAGAGCGAAGGTGTTGGTGCGGTCGAGCTGACCGTTGTTTTTGACGGCAAACCCCATCACCTGCGAATGCACGCACACCAAAAGGTGCTCGACGTTGCACTCCAAGCCGGGCTGGACTTGCCGTGGTCATGCAAAGGCGGGGTGTGCTGCACCTGCCGAGCCAAGGTCTTGGAAGGCGAAGTCCAGATGGAGAAGAATTACACGCTTGAGCCTTGGGAAACCTCACAGGGTTTCGTGCTCTCTTGTCAGGCGCACCCCGTCACTGAGCAGGTCGTCATCAGCTACGACGAGCGTTGAACCTCACGCGTGCAACCCAGGCCCACTGCGAGGCCTGGGCCTGCGTTGGCTCAGGCGGCCGCGAGCGCCTGTTCGAGATCGGCCTTGATGTCGTCGATGTGCTCAATGCCGATGCACAACCGAACTGTCTCTTCCTTGACCCCAGCTTTGGCCAACTCTTCAGGGTTTAACTGACGGTGTGTCGTTGAAGCTGGGTGCGTCGCCAAGGACTTGGTGTCCCCAATATTGACCAAGCGAGTGAACAGTTGCAACGCGTCAAGGAACTTCTCGCCTGCCGCACGCCCACCTTTCACGCCAAACGTCATCAAACCTGATGCGCGGCCGCCCATCAGTTTCTGAGCCACGGCATGGTCGATGTGACCGGGCAGGCCAGCGTAATCCACCCACTCTACTTTCGGGTGTGCCTTCAAGAACTCTGCGACGGCCAAGGTGTTTTCGCAGATGCGATCCATGCGCAACGCCAGGGTTTCCAAGCCCTGCAAAATCAACCAAGCGTTCATGGGAGAAATCGCCGCCCCCATGTTGCGCAACGGCACGACCCGAGCTCGCGCGATGTAGGCAGCGGGGCCCAGAGCCTCGGTGTAAACCACCCCGTGGTAGCTCACATCGGGCTCGTTGAGGCGCTTGAAGCGGGCCTTGTGCTCCGCCCACGGAAACTTACCTGAATCCACGATCATGCCGCCAATGCTGTTGCCTTGGCCACCGATGTATTTGGTCAACGAGTGCACGACAATGTCTGCACCGTGTTCAAAGGGCCGGCACAGATAGGGGCTGGGCACCGTGTTGTCGACAATCAGTGGCACGCCATGGGCATGCGCCACCTCGGCGATGGCCGCTATATCGGTCACGTTGCCCAGCGGATTGCCGATGGACTCGACATAAATGGCCTTGGTTCTTTCGTCGATCAACGGCGCAAAGCTCGCCGGATTGCGCGCATCCGCAAAGCGCACGTCAATGCCGTATTGCGGGAAGGTGTGGGCAAACAAGTTGTAAGTGCCGCCGTACAAGGCGCTGGCTGAAACGATGTTGTCGCCAGCCTCAGCAATGGTTTGTATCGCGTAAGTGATAGCAGCCTGTCCAGAAGCCACCGCCAAGGCGGCGATGCCGCCTTCTAGGGCTGCGACGCGCTCTTCAAGCACTGCCTGGGTGGGGTTCATGATGCGCGTGTAGATGTTGCCGGGCACCTTCAAATCAAACAAATCTGCGCCGTGCTGGGCATTGTCAAACGCGTAGGCAACGGTTTGATAGATTGGCACGGCCATCGACTTGGTCGTGGGGTCTGGGCTGTAACCTGCGTGCACGGCCTGGGTTTCGAACTTCATGCTGAATGTCCTTGTGCAAATGATGAAAATCCAATCCTACAGCGTCTTGGCAGCAAACTGCAGACGCGGGCCGCCATGCCCTTGGACAGCGCCGCCCATCAAACGAGCGGCCGGGCGCACTCTATTTCCATGAATTGGGCCAGTTGAAAATCCAACTCAGTGATGCCTTGCGCACTGTGGGTGGTCAACCGAACCTGCACCCGGTTGTAAACGTTGGACCACTCGGGGTGGTGATCCAAGGCCTCGGCATGTATACCCACCCGAACCATGAAAGCCAGGGCATCGCCAAAATCGGCAAACTCAAACTGCTTCTCCAGGCCGTCGCCGTTGAGCGTCCAAGGTCGATTCAAACCTTGGTTGAGCTTTTGCAGAGCAAGCTTGATATCAGTTGGGTTCATTGAAAGCATTCCATCATCTGTCGATCGAACAATCAAGCCCCAAACAAATCAGCGCACAAACGCTCTGTGGGCTCCACTTGATTCATGGTGTAGAAATGCAAGCTGGGCGCCCCGCCGCGAATGAGTTGCTCGCACACGCGCACCATCACGTCGTGGCCAAACGCGCGAATGGCATCGCGGTCGTCACCCAAACTTTGTAAGCGTTGTCGAATCCAGCGCGGCACATCAGCCCCGCACATATCCGAAAAACGAATCAGTTGTGCGCTGCTGGTAATGGGCATGATGCCCGGCACGATGGGAATGTCTACGCCCGCGGCCCTCACCTCATCGACAAAACGAAAGTAGGCGTCTGGGTTAAAGAAATACTGCGTGATCGCACCATCAGCGCCAGCCCGAGCCTTGGCCACAAAGGCCTGAAGGTCAGCGTCCGCAGACTTGGCCTGCGGATGCACTTCGGGATATGCCGCGACCTCTATGTGAAAGCGATCGCCAAAGGCCTCTCGCACAAAAGCGACCAAGTCTGCAGCGTAATGAAACTCGCCTCCGGCGCCGTAGCCGCTTGGCAAGTCACCACGCAACGCCACCAGCCGGCGAACGCCCATATCTTGCAACTGCTGCAAGCGTTCCCTCACCAAGTCTTGCGTCGCCCCAATGCAAGAGAAATGTGCTGCAACGTCGACGCCCTCGGCCTGGATCGCCGCCACGGTCGCAAAAGTGCCCTCCTGCGTCGAGCCACCTGCACCATATGTGACCGAACAAAACTGTGGGTGGCGCAGGTACAAGGCCCGACGGGTATGCGCCAATTTGATGGCACCTTCCTCTGTCTTGGGAGGAAAGAATTCGAAACTGATAGGCAAATTCACCTTGAACTCCGAAACCCACATGAGCGCTCGACCCCATCCATTGGTCGCGCCAACCCAAGCGAGATATGGCTGATCTGTGTCGACAGCAACACCCGAAGCCACCGACCCGATTAAACCAATAGGCGCGGCAGCTGGGTGGAATACAGATGCTTAGTAGCGGTAGGTTTCTGGCTTGTAAGGACCATCCACCGTCACCCCAATATAGGCCGCCTGGGCGGGGGTGAGTTCGGTCAACTGGGCGTTGAGTGTGGTCAATTGCAAGCGCGCGACTTTTTCATCCAAGTGCTTGGGCAGCACGTAAACCTGCCCTGGCTCGTAGTCTTGCGACTTGGTGAACATCTCAACTTGCGCCAAGGTCTGGTTGGCAAAAGACGAGCTCATCACATAACTGGGGTGACCGGTGCCACAGCCTAAGTTCACCAACCGGCCACGGGCCAACAGAATGATCCGATGCCCATCTGGAAACACAACGTGGTCCACTTGCGGCTTGATTTCTTCAAAAGTGCAGACCTCTTCCAACTTGGCCACTTGGATCTCGTTATCAAAGTGTCCGATGTTGCACACAATCGCCTCGTCGTGCATTTTGGCCATGTGGTCAAACGTGATGACGTCGCGGTTACCAGTTGTGGTCACAAAGATGTCTGCCTTGTCCGCAGCCCAATCCATGGTCACGACGCGGTAGCCTTCCATGGCGGCTTGCAGTGCGCAAATGGGGTCGACTTCGGTCACCCAGACTTGTGCCGATAAGGCACGCAAAGCCTGTGCGCTGCCTTTGCCAACATCGCCATAGCCGCAGACCACAGCGACCTTACCGGCGATCATGACATCGGTGGCACGCTTGATGCCATCGACCAATGACTCGCGACAGCCATAGAGGTTATCGAATTTGGCCTTGGTCACCGAG
>CBFIFT010000034.1:0-13179 GCA_965661935.1 Burkholderiaceae bacterium
TCAAAAACAAGATCATGTACGGCAAAAAAGTCAAAGGCATCGAGCGCAGCACCTTTTTGATCGGTCCTGACGGCACCCTAGCCCAAGAGTGGCGTGGCATCAAAGTCGCAGGGCACGTGGACGAAGTGCTCAAAGCCGTCAAGGCCTTCCGCAAAAAGCTGCCGGCAGCAGCCTGATCGCCCCCACGCGAGGTCTGCGCAAATATGCTGCTCATGTGCATAATGGTGACATGATCCGCCGGTTGTCCTCACTTGCAGACTTCATCAAAGCCGCCAGGCTAACTGGCGGCTTTTTTATGCCCACCTGAATCACAGAGACCTTGCATGCCACTGCCTCCTGCGCCCAGTAAAAAAGCCACTCGACTCAGCCCCACTGACATCAGTCAAGCTCCGAAAGCCAAAGCCCCAGCTAAGAAGCCGTCGCGCACGGCGGCAAAAGCGGCCCCCGCGTCAGACTCGATGCTTCGGGCAGAGGCATCCCCCCAGGCAACGGCCTCGACAACGCAGCCTGCTCCTCAGGCACAGACACGCTCCACCCGCTCTACGCAGCGCCCAACATTGACCTCAGCACCACCGGCAAAAGCCAATGAGCGCGCAGCGGCGCCAGAAAGCAAGGCGCAAAAGGCGCAGCGCCCAGTCACCAAAGGCAAAGGTCGATCACGCAGTGGGCCCACGCGGCTGTTCGTGTTGGACACCAACGTCTTGCTGCACGACCCCATGAGTCTGTTTCGCTTTCAAGAGCACGACATCTATTTGCCCATGGTCGTCCTAGAAGAGTTGGATGCCCACAAGAAAGGAATGACTGAAGTCGCGCGCAACGGGCGCCAAACCAGTCGCAACCTGGACTTGCTGGTCGCTGGCGACACCGACATGGTGCAAGGTGTGCCGCTGAATGCCGCCAACCATGTCGATGCAACAGGTACCCTGTATTTTCAGACCGATCCATTCAATGGCGAAACCTTGCATGACTTGCCTGCAGGCAAAGCAGACAACCAAATTTTGGCCGTTGTTCAGGGCTTGCAAAGGCAGCAGCCTGGGCGGGAAATCATTTTGGTGTCCAAAGACATCAACATGCGCATCAAGGCGAAAGCTTTGGGGTTTTTGGCTGAGGATTACGAAAACGACAAAGCGCTCGAAGATGACGAGCTCCTCTACTCCGGATCAATGGCATTGCCCGCTGATTTTTGGACCAGGCAGAGCAAGCCGGTAGAGAGTTGGCAGCAAGGCGCCTTTACTTTTTATCGGATCAAAAGCCCCATCGTCGACCAATTGCTGGTCAATCAGTTCGTGTACTTTGAAGCCGCCCAAGAGCCCACTTTGTACGCTCGGGTGGTCGAGACCCGCGACGGCAGCGCGGTGCTCAAAACACTGACCGACCATGGGCACGCCAAAAACGCGGTCTGGGGCGTCACCAGCCGCAACCGAGAGCAAAATTTTGCGCTCAACTTGTTGATGGACCCAGACATTGATTTTGTCAGCCTGACAGGTCAAGCTGGTACAGGCAAAACGCTGTTGGCATTGGCCAGCGGCCTTTCACAAGTTCTGGATACGCGTCGCTACACCGAGATCATCATGACCCGTGCCACTGTCTCGGTCGGAGAAGATATCGGTTTTCTACCGGGCACAGAAGAAGAGAAGATGGGGCCATGGATGGGTGCCGTCGATGACAACTTAGAGTTTTTGGCCAAAGGTGATGGCAGTGGTGCGGGCGAGTGGGGTCGGGCGGCAACCAATGAACTGATTCGATCTCGCATCAAAATCAAGAGCCTGAACTTCATGCGCGGGCGAACCTTCTTGAACCGCTTTGTGATCATCGACGAAGCCCAAAACCTCACCCCCAAACAACTCAAGACCTTGATTACCCGCGCGGGGCCGGGTACGAAGCTGGTTGTGATGGGTAACTTGGCGCAGATCGATACGCCTTACCTCACCGAAGGCTCATCGGGACTCACGTTTGTGGTGGATCGCTTCAAGGGTTGGCCGTATGGCGGGCACATCACATTGGCGCGCGGCGAGCGCTCGCGGTTGGCGGATTTCGCCAGCGATGTTCTCTGAGTATTCCAAGCCGTCTAATGGGTGCGCACAGCCTTTGGATCAGGTTGGTTCCCGCGTATGCGGCGGGTTACTACCTGTCCTATGCGCTGCGCAACATCAATGCAGTCATTTCGCCTGACCTCTCTCAAGCTTTTGGTCTCACGCAAAGCCATTTGGGGCTGTTGACCTCGACTTATTTCTTGGTATTTGGTGCCATTCAGTTGCCATTGGGCGTCTGGCTTGACCGCTACGGCCCAAGACGCGTCGAAGTAGCGTTGCTGACCATAGCCTCAGCTGGGTGCGCGATTTTCGGTGCAGCTCAGGGCCTAGAAGGGCTGATTTTGGGCAGGGCCTTGATTGGCTTGGGCGTGTCCGCTTGTCTGATGGCCAGCTTTAAGGCATTTTCACAATGGTTCCCACCTGAACGCCTGCCTGCTTTGAATGCGTCCATCATGGTTGCCGGCGGCATTGGGGTGTTGTCGGTGAGCACCCCCGTGGCATGGGCGCTGCCTATGATTGGCTGGCGCGGCCTGTTCATGGCTATGGCGGTCGCACTGCTGGTCTCCGCGGCAGCCATCTGGCGCACACCAGACGGCGCCACTTCACCCCCTGCACCCTGGCGCGAGCAATGGGGCATTCTGAAGTCCATTTACCGGCACCCCACATTCTGGCGTTATGCGCCCCAGGGCGCTTTGATCGCTGGTGGCGCGATGGCTCTACAAGGGCTTTGGATGATTCCGTGGTTGATGAGCGTGAACGGGCTCAGTCGGGACCAAGCTGCTGAAATTGCGATGCTTGTGGGCGTGCTGATGCTGTGCGGATTCTTGATGGTCGCCACGCTGGGCAATTGGCTCGCCAACCGGGGTTGGTCACCGATGCGGTTGCTGCGCTATGGCATCGGGCTCGGTGTGGCTGCTGAATTTTTCATCCTGGGCGACTGGCTGCCGCCGGCAGTCGTTTGGCCCATGTTTGGTTTTTCTTTCAGCCTCACGAACATTGCTTATTCCCAACTGTGCCAATCGTTTGAGAAACAATGGGCTGGGCGCGTGAATACAGCCCTCAATTTGACCGTGTTTGCGGGCGCCTTTGGCCTGCAATGGGGCCTGGGCGTGGGTATTCAGAGCCTAGAAGATGCCGGGTGGCAGCCCGCCAACGCCATGACCATGGTGCTGGGCAGTTTGTGGCTCGCGCAGGTTTCAAGCTTCTTTTGGTTTCTGCGCGGAACGCCTGCCCCCAGCCCTGCGACACCAAAGACTCAGTAAAACTCGTCGCCGCTGGCGAGACTCTCAAACCGGGTCATGTGATTCAAAAATGCCAGTTTGACAGTGCCCGTGGGGCCGTTTCGCTGCTTGCCAATGATGATCTCTGCCACGCCGGGCTCTTTGCACTGCTCTTTGGTGTAGTACTCGTCGCGGTAGATAAACATGATGATGTCCGCGTCTTGCTCAATGGCACCAGATTCACGCAAATCGCTCATCATGGGGCGCTTGTCGGTGCGCTGCTCCACAGATCGGTTCAGCTGAGACAAGGCAATGACGGGGCACTGAAGCTCTTTGGCTAGCATTTTCAAGCCACGCGAAATCTCCCCCAATTCGGTGGCTCTGTTCTCGCCGTCGCTCTTGCTGCCGCTCATCAACTGGAGGTAGTCCACCACGATCAGGCCCAGCTTGCCACACGTGCGGGCCAAGCGCCTTGCATTGGCTCGCAGCTCACTGGGTGTTAAGCCGGCAGTCTCGTCAATGTGCAGCGAAACCGAACCCAGGCGCTCGATGGCCTCTGTCAACCGCGGCCATTCATCGTCGTTGAGTTTGCCCGTTCGCAGACGACCTTGGTGAATGCGCCCGATGGAGCCCACAATCCGGACAGCCAACTGATTGGCGGCCATTTCCATAGAAAATACCGCAACAGGCAGGCCTTCGTTCAGGGCCACATGTTCGGCGATGTTGATCGCAAAGGCGGTTTTTCCCATGCTGGGCCGGGCCGCCAACACCACCAAATCACCTGCCTGTAAACCCGATGTCATGCGATCCAAGTCAATGAACCCCGTGGGCACACCAGTGATGTCGTTGGGGTTATCGGCCATCTCCTGCACACGGTCGAGCAAGTCCACGACCAGGGTGTTCATGCTCTGGAAGCCCTGCTTCATGCGCGAGCTCTCTTCGCCAATTTGGAAAACCCGCTGCTCTGCCATATCCAAAACTTCGGCCACATTGCGCCCAGATGGATTGAAGGCCGAAGTGGCGATTTCATCACTGGCAGCAATCAACTTGCGCAAAACGGCGCGCTCGCGCACGATCTCCGCATATCGACGAATATTCGCGGCGCTGGGCACGTATTGAGCCAGCGCGTTCAAATAGGCCAGCCCGCCAACTTCACTGCCTTTGCCTTGGTTTTGCAGTTGCTCATACACCGTCACCACGTCGGCTGGTTTGGACTGATTGACCAAGGCGTAAATGGCTTCCCAAATCAGTCGGTGTTCAAAACGGTAGAAATCGCTGGCATGCAACAAATCCCCCACTCGGTCCCAAGCCCCGTTGTCCAGCAGCAAACCGCCCAGCACGCTGGACTCTGCCTCTGTTGAGTGAGGAGGCACACGCAAACTTGCCATTTCGGGGTCGGGAGATGCCCAACCCATTGCATCGTCTAACGAAGCTTCCATATGAGAGTCCAACTTTTCATCGTGTCATGCAAACGCTTATCCTAATATCAATCGAGTCTCATGCCGGTGGATAACTCAGTGAATAAGCTATGGATTTGCTCTGTATTTGATCGGGATAAGGTGTGAACTTCAAACCAACAGACACAAAAAAACCGCCTCGCGGCGGTTTCTTTTGAAGTGCAGCGCTTTAAGCAGCTTCACCGACCACGCGCACAGCCACTTCGACTTCAACGTCGGTGTGCAAATGCACATTGACGCTGTACTCGCCAGCGGCCTTCAGAGGACCATGGGGCATGCGCACTTGCGCCTTGGCCACGTCAATCGATTGAGCTTGCAAAGCCTCAGCTACATCTTGGTTCGTCACAGAACCGAACAAGCGACCATCGACACCAGCCTTTTGATGGATGCTGACGACCAGACCGTCAAGTTTTTGGGCCACAGCTTGTGCGGCCGCCAACTTTTCAGCTGCCAACTTCTCCAACTCGGCGCGGCGTGCCTCGAACTCGGCCAACGCGCTTTGCGTGGCACGGCGGGCGCGACCAGAGGGAATCAGGAAATTGCGAGCGTAGCCGTCTTTGACCTTGACCACGTCACCCAGTGCGCCCACATTGGCGACTTTTTCCAGAAGAATGATTTGCATGATGAGGGCTCCTTAAACGCGGTGCTGATCTGAGAAAGGCAGCAAAGCCAGGAAACGGGCACGCTTGATGGCCGTTGTCAATTGACGCTGGTAGATCGCACGGGTGCCGGTCAGGCGAGCAGGAATGATCTTGCCGTTCTCGGCAATGAAATCACGCAAGGTATCGATGTCTTTGTAATCGATTTCTTCTACGCCTGCGACTGTGAAGCGGCAAAAGCGCTTGCGCTTGAACAGCAATGATTGGGTGTTGCGCTTAGGGCGCTTGTCTTTGTTGAATCGTTTGGGTGCAGCCATGATGACTTTTTCCTAACCTATTAAATCAAGTGTTGAATGTGAAAAACCACGCTCTTGCCATACCTCGCGTTGGATAAGAAGCCCTCAAACCCTCGCGTCTCCCCTAGCACCAGCCGATCCAATTGTTCCGCCAATTGATCAAAGGCGATGGCCTTGAGTCGCAACTCATTTTGTCGCGGTCGCCCGGCCTCTTCGATGCTTGCATTCTGTTCAAGCCAAAGGTCAAGAGCAGCCATGCCAGCAGGGGTGTAGCGCAACGGTCCTTTTTCAACCAAGGCCGCAGTGAGTCGCAGCCAGTTGGTAGCGGGTTCCATCGTGCGAGTCAGCAAAGATTAAGCGGTCTCCTGCTGTTGTGACTTGCGCGCTTCTTCGCGCTCGACAGACTTCATCATGGAAGATGGCGCGGTTTCGGCCTTCTTCTTCTGAACTGTCATGTGACGCAAAACTGCATCGTTGAAGCGGAATGCATGCTCCAACTCAGCCACAGCTTCTTTGGTGGTTTCAAAGTTGATGCACACGTAGTGTGCTTTGCTCAGCTTGTTGATTTGGTAAGCCAGAGCACGGCGGCCCCAGTCTTCTTCGCGGTGAATCTGACCACCAGCGGCGGTGATCACACCCTTGTAACGCTCGAGCATGGCAGGTACCTGCTCGCTCTGATCTGGGTGGATCAACAAAACGATCTCGTAATGACGCATAAACACTCCTTATGGATGAAAGCCACTTTCGGCGTCTGACCCCTCCCGATCGAGGAGCCTTCGAAATGCAGCAAGGACAAAACCCAAGATTATAGCCTTGGCAAGGCTCTCGTTGCAACATGAACAAAATGCGCGTTGGACGACTAGCGCGGGGTGCGCAAATGGCGAACAAAGTTGCGGTTCTCGGGAGTTGGCGCTGGGGTCAAGAGACTGACGACAATACACGCCACAAAACCCACGCCCACCCCAAACACGCCTGCCGAGATGGGCTCTATGCCCCACCACAGTTCAATGGGTTGGCGGATCGAGAAAGCTTCGCGAAGCCAAGGCTGGTTCACCACCATGTAATAGACGCAAACGCCTAAGCCGCTCGCCATGGCGCACAGCGCCCCCCATTGGTTCGCACGCGACCAAAAGATGCCCAGCACCAACACCGGAAAGAAAACAGATGCGGCCAAGCTGAAGGCTGCCGAGACCAAAAACAAAATGTCAGCCGGCTTTTGGGCTGCAACATAAGCGGCCGCTAGCGCCACGATCAGCAACAACATTTTTGACAAAGTCACCCGCCTCGCGGTCGAAGCCCGTTTGTCCACCATCTTGAAGTAAATGTCGTGACTGAGCGCATTGGCCACCGTCAGCAACAAGCCATCGGCTGTAGACAGGGCCGCGGCCAAGCCGCCTGCGGCCACCAACCCAGAGACCACATACGGCAAGCCAGCGATTTCGGGCGCCGCCAAGACGATGATGTCGGCGCCCAGGCTCAATTCATTGAGTTGCAGGACGCCATCCGCATTGATGTCTTGAATAGACAGCAGTTGGGCGTCAACTCTCTGCCAGTCGCGCAACCAATCGGGCAAGTCTGCGATGGGCATTCCGACTAAATTGTGAAATACCTCGTACTTCACCATCACCGCCAACGCGGGCGCCGTGAGGTAAAGCACCAAAATAAAACCCAGCGACCACGTGACCGATCGCCTGGCCTGCTTGACGTTAGGCGTCGTGTAGTAGCGGACCAAAATATGTGGCAAGGCAGCGGTACCAAACATCAAGCACATCACCAATGCCAAGAAATTCAGACGCGCCCGCTCATCTGCTGGCGATGTGAGCCCTGCACCCTCATCGCCCGACGGGGCAAAGCGAGACGCGTGCTGTGGCATGCCATTGAGCGCCCGGGTTTTGGGCATTATGGCGTCCAACTCGGCCTGCCACAAAGCAACTGCCGCATCTGTACTCCTGGGCAGCATCGCCAGCTCGCGCTCGGCCTGCCGAATTGCCTCGAGGCCCGCGCGCTGGGCGCGCAAGGCATTGACTTTTCGCTCGGAGAGTTGCCGCATTTCGCGCAACGTGCGACTCGGGGCCTCTAACATGCTCTCTAATCGCCGAACCCGCGCCTCAAACAAGCGCTGCACCTCTATTTCGCGGGCATCCCCCATCAACTCGGCTTCTCGTTCGGTGACCTGGTCCAATTGTTCGCCATATGCAAACTGCGGAAGCGGGATGCCCGTTTGTTTGTATGACAGCAACGAAACCGGCACCATGAACGCGATGATCAACACAATGTACTGGGCAGCTTGAGTCCACGTGACGGCCCGCATCCCCCCCAGAAATGAGCAAATAAGTATGCCCCCTAGGCCCAAAAAGACACCCAATTCAAAGGCCACGCCTATCATGCGCGAGGTGATCAGCCCCACCCCATAAATCTGCGCCACAACGTACGTGAAAGACACCAAAATCAACGCCACCACGCTGATCACACGCACCGCGGGGCCCTGGAACCTCTCTGCTAAAAAGTCCGGTATCGTGTACTGGCCAAACCGCCGCAAATAAGGCGCAAGAAGCAGCGCCACCAAACAATACCCCCCCGTCCAGCCCATCACGAAGGCCAAACCGCCATAACCCGTGATGTAAAGGGTCCCCGCGAGTCCAATGAATGAAGCTGCAGACATCCAGTCTGCACCGGTGGCCATGCCGTTGTACATGGCAGGTACCTGGCGGCCTGCCACATAGTACTCATCGGCGTCGGTGGTGCGACTGAACACGCCGATGGCAGCGTAGGTTCCCACGGTGGTTAAAAGAAATGTGGCTCCAACCCAGGTGCGTGGTAAACCCATGCCCTCAAGCAGGCTGAGCAACAAAACCAAACCCAAAAATGCGATGGTGTAGCCAAGGTACAGCCGGTTGAGGCGCTGGTGAAACGTTCTGAACACGCTCAATCAATCCTCAAAATCAGGCTCATCAAGCCCCCAGCGGCGGTCTGCCCGGAGCATCACAGCGGAATAAGTCGCCACGATCAACCAGTAGAACAACAAGATGCCCTGAGCAGCCAGCCAAAAGCTGAAGTTCCACCCCAAAAACTGAAAGTCCCAAGCATCAGGCCAGTAAATCAGCCCCAATGTTGAGAAGAGCCACAACCCCAGCAAGACAAAACTCCAGCGTCGGTTCTCGCGCCAATGTCCGCGTCGACGCTCATACAGCTGGTCCAACTCCGTGTTGATCATCAAAAAACCTAAATGAAAGGGCTCCAAGGCCGATCGTGGCTGGTCAGTTATGACGCCACAATCGGCAGTTTAGCGGCGAAAATAATGCGTGACCCCTTGAACTTCTATAGATTTACCCTATGCCCGTTGACACGCAAGAGACCTCCATCACCCTACTGACGCAAGCGGTGTCTGGCGTTCTGAGGCGCACGCCAGTGGCATGTGCGCCGACGGATGCCATCCGACACGTGGCGCAGTTGATGCGAGAGCACAAAGTCTCATCTGTGCTGGTCATGAATGGCAAGCGCCTAGAGGGCATCATCACCGATAGAGACCTGCGCAACCGCGTGCTGGCGGTCGGCTTAGACGCCGAGAGCGTCAACGCGGCCACGGTGGCGACGGCTGACCCCATCACGCTATCGCCACAAACGCTGGTGTACGAGGTGTTGATGTTGATGGCTCGCCATAACATCCACCACATACCCATTGTGGATGGCGTCGATATTCACGGGGTGGTCACCGCAACCAGTCTGACGGAGCAATACAGCGCATCACCTGTTTTTTTGGCGAGGCAAATCCATCAACAAGAATCCATTGAGGCGCTGCGTCAGGTGATGGCCAAAGTGCCACATTTGGTGAAAACTTTGGTCGAGTCCGACGCTTCGGCATACAGCATCGGACACATCGTCACTTCACTCACAGATGCCTTGACCCGCCGGCTGATTGAACTGGCTCACCAAGCATTGGGGCCAGCACCAGTGCCCTATGTTTGGGTGGCCGCGGGTTCGCAGGCACGCAGCGAGCAAACTGCCAAGACAGACCAAGACAACTGCATGATCATCGATGATGCGTATGTGGCGCATGAGCACGGGAGCTACTTTGCCGAGTTCAGTCGCTGGGTCTGCGATGGACTCGACGCCTGCGGCTACATCCACTGCCCGGGTGAAATGATGGCCATGACTGACCGCTGGCGGCTTCCACTCAAAGAATGGCGCACCCTATTCACCCGTTGGATTGAGCAGCCAGAGCCCAAAGCCCTGATGTACACCAGCGTATTCTTTGACCTGCGGGCGATAGCGGGTCACGCGGAGTTGCTTGACGACCTGCGCAACGACGTTTTGATGAAGGCCCAACGAAGCGGTATTTTTCAGTCGTATCTCGTTGGTAACGCGCTTCAACATCGCCCGCCACTCGGTATTTTTGGGCAGCTCACCACAGAGCGCGATGACAAAAATCGCAAAGTGATCGACCTCAAACACAAGGGGCTGGTCACGATTGTTGACTTGGCGCGGGTCTATGCCCTCGCCAGCGGTGCCAATGAGGTCAACACGCACGACCGGCTCTTGGCTGTCGCCAGCCATGGGGCCGTCAGCGCAGAGCGGGCCCACGATTTGCGTGATGCCCTGGAGTTCATTGCGCACATTCGCTTGCAACATCAAGCGCGCCAAATCGCCCAAGCCGTTGCGCCCGACAACCTCATTGCGCCCAGTGAGCTGTCTGATTTTGAGCGCGAGCATTTGAGGCACGCGTTTCGCGTGATCGCCAAATTAAGAGACGTTCTAGAGCACCGCTACCAGCCTGCTCGTTGAGCTGCGGTGGGTCTCAGTATTTGAGGCGCGCGTAAAAAGTCTGCTGAGACGCGGCACGCGCCTCGCCCAGGGTCTTGATGCCTTTTGCTTCGAGCAAAGGCAGCAGCTTCAAGAAGACTTGCGCGGTCACCATGGCGTCGCCCAATGCCGTGTGCCTGCCCGTGACCTCGATGCCAAAACGTTCGGCGATGGCATCCAATCGATGTGAGGTCTGCTCTGGGTGAACCACGGCCGAGAGCAACAAGGTATCGAGCACGGGTTGATCAAAGCTCAGGCCAGAGGCCGACTCTTTGAGTTCAAGCAGTCGCATATCGAAAGCAGCGTTGTGGGCGACCAAGACCGTGTCCTTGGCAAAAGCATGAAAATGGGGCAAAACCTCTAAGACCGTTGGGCAACCGCGAACCATATCGGGGGTGATGCCGTGCACAGGGATGGTGATCGCCGGGATGCTTCGTTGTGGGTCAATCAACTGGTCGATGCGCTCGCCCGGCATCAGCTTGCCGTTGACGATGCGCACCGCACCCAACTGAATGATTTCATCCCCCGCCGAGGGATTCATTCCTGTGGTCTCGGTATCAAAAACGGTGTAGGCCAAAGATTCGAGAGATCGCTCATCCATGGCGTGCCCTTGCGCCGAGGTCGCAAACAAGTCGAAATCGAAAAACTCAGGCCGCTCTGCATCGGGGGTGAGTTCGTCCTCAAGCGTTGTTGGCTGCTGCAGCGGCAGACTCCAGCGAAAGAATGCCTCGTGCCTGACCCGCAGCCGTTCAAACCACATGGCGGCCTCGTGGCGCTTGATCACATCGCGCACCGAAAGCGGTGACAAGCCGCTGCCGACCTGCATGGGATCTAGCTCCCAACTCATCGCCGTTTCTGTCGACAACACGCCGCCTGTCCAGATCAAATCTAAGGCCGCCCGGCCCTCAAACTCTTGTATGCGCAAACGCAAATGCCGCAACTCAAATGACTCTTGCAACCTCAATGCCAAATGCGCAAGCGCCTGAACCAATGAATAGCTGTCCACCTTGAGCCACAAGCGCTCATCAGACTCCTCGACCAGCCACGTGATGGGCACCCACGACTCGAGTTGGCGTTTGGCGACCAAAATGAAGTCCGAGGCCATCATCTCTTGCAATGGCCAACGCTTGATGAACTCTGCTGAGGCTCGGCTCGAGGTGCTTTGAATGCGGCTTTGCATCGCGCGCACTTCTTCATGGATGATTTTGCGCACGCTCACTCGAGTCTGGGGGTCCAAATCATCGCGCTCTAAGGTTTCGACGGCGGACTTCATGTTCGCCAACGACGCCCGCCCCAGCTCTGTCAACTGGTGCAGCAAGCGATCGCGCTCAGACTGCTCCTCAAACTCGCGCGTGATGTTATCCACCAACAGAACAAACCCGGTGAGACGTGAACCTGTAGGCTCGGCGCCTTCAGTCGATACCACCGGCGAAACAGACGAAGAAACCGAGCCGACTTTTACCCGCAAAAGGTGCCCAGTGGGTGTCGCTGTGACAAAGGTTGCCGATGGACTGCTCGCGCCTCGATCGAGGCGCACACGGACCTCTTGCAGAGCGTGGCCGATGAGGTCTTGATCGAGCACAGAATAGATCGATCGCCCCACCCCCAGCCAGGCCGCCTCGCTCGCACCCACGCCAGCCAGCGCCTTGAATTGCAAGCGAGCGCGCTGGTTAAACAGCAATACCAACCCCTCTTGGTTGCACACCACCACGCTTTGATCGAGCTCTGCCATGAGCGCGGCCAATTGATTGCGCTCAGCCTGCACCCGCTGAACGCCCTCGTTCACACGGTCTTGAATGGCCAAAGCCAGCTCGCTCTTTCTGAGCAACAACTGACTCACCGCGCGCAACAGAGGCTCTGGGACGCCCGGCGCCTGATCAGCAGCAATCTGCGCATCACCGTGGAGGTCTGCTTGTGCAATGCGCTCTGCAAAAGCGGCCAAAGGTGCGACCCAACGCTTGTATGCCCCATGAATCGCCCACGCCAAAACAGCCAGCCCAAACGCGCCAAGCATGAGCAACAAGGGCCAGCGCTGCATCAGCGCGTCCGACAGCGCATCGCGCAAGTCAGCGGGTAACGTCGTACCCAAGAGCCAAACACAAAGGATGGCTGCGCCCAGCAAGCCGGCACCGACAGCAGCCGTAGCGGCCCAAACGCCCCAGGGGGGAAGCCGCTTCACGCGGCTACTCCCAGGTGCCGTGTGCACGCGAGAAACCAACCGAATGCCCTGCCCCGAGCCGCCGACTGAAAATCAGCAGAGTCGCCACCTGAGCGCAAGCACAGGCTAGAGCTTGGTTGAGGCATCGCGCACATCACAGGCCCCTGGGCTTACTGCATCAGCCTCATTTCGCTAGGTTCTGCCACGTTTCGATCACGGTATCGGGGTTCAACGAAATAGAGCTGATGCCCTGCTCTTGCAGCCACAACGCAAAATCAGCGTGGTCACTCGGCCCTTGCCCGCAGATGCCGACGTACTTGCCTTGCGCTCGGCAGGCACGAATGGCCATCTCTAAGAGCGCCTTCACCGCAGGGTCGCGCTCGTCAAAGTCGTGCGCAAGCAACTCTAGGCCAGAGTCACGATCCAACCCCAGCGTCAATTGGGTCAGGTCATTTGAGCCGATTGAGAAACCATCAAAGTACTCTAGATAGCGCTCAGCCAGCACAGCGTTGCTTGGGATCTCGCACATCATGATGACCTTCAGGCCGTTGTCACCTCGACGCAACCCCTGCTCAGCCAACATCGTCGTGACACGCCGCGCCTGATCAAGGGTTCG
>CBFIFT010000034.1:13189-15670 GCA_965661935.1 Burkholderiaceae bacterium
GTCGTCGCGCACCCGCGTGAGCGCCTCGCACTCCATGGCAAACGCAGGTGCGAAGTCCTCGCTCAAGTACCGCGCAGCGCCGCGACACCCGAGCATTGGATTTTCTTCGTCGGGCTCATAGCGCGAGCCACCTATCAATTTGCGGTACTCGTTTGATTTGAAATCTGAAAGGCGAACAATCACAGGCTTGGGCCAAAACGCAGCCGCAATGGTGGCTACCCCCTCGGCAACTTTGTCCACATAAAACGCCCTGGGCGATGCGTGGGCACGGGCAACGGACTCGACGGCTGCCTTCAAGTCTGGGGCCACATTGGGGTAATCCAATATGGCCTTGGGGTGCACGCCAATGTTGTTGTTGATGATGAACTCCAAGCGTGCCAGGCCCACACCAGCATTGGGCAATTGGCAGAAGTCAAAGGCCAACTGCGGGTTGCCTACATTCATCATGATCTTGACGTCTAAATCAGGCATTTCACCGTGTTGAACCTCCGAAATCTCAACATCCAGCAAGCCCTCATAAATATGCCCCGTGTCGCCCTCTGCGCAGCTGACCGTCACCAAGGTGCCGTCGGTCAATGTTTCGGTGGCATCGCCACAGCCGACCACCGCAGGGATACCCAACTCGCGCGCGATGATCGCTGCGTGGCAAGTGCGCCCACCACGGTTCGTGACAATGGCGGCCGCACGCTTCATCACGGGCTCCCAATTGGGATCGGTCATGTCGGTAACCAAAATATCACCAGCCTGCACTTTCGACATCTCGCTGATGTCGTGCACGAGGCGAACCGAACCCGTCCCGATTTTTTGACCGATGGCACGGCCTGAGGCCAGCACCTGGCTCTTGCCCTTGAGTGCAAAGCGCTGTTCAGCCTGCCCCTTGGCCTGGCTCTTCACCGTCTCAGGGCGCGCTTGCAAAATATAGATCTTGCCATCGATGCCATCGCGGCCCCATTCGATGTCCATGGGGCGTCCATAGTGCTGCTCGATCATGACCGCATAGCGACCCAACTCAAGGACCTCTTCATCACTCAAGCTGTAGCGGTTTCGCATCTCCACGGGCACATCAATGGTTTTCACCAACTTGCCGTTGGCGGCCTTCTCAGCGTCACTGGCGAACACCATTTGCACCAACTTGGAGCCCAGGTTGCGGCGAATCAGGGCGTTCTTGCCTGCCGCCAACATAGGCTTATGCACATAAAACTCGTCTGGATTGACCGCGCCTTGCACCACTGTTTCACCCAGGCCATAGCTTGAGGTGATGAAAACCACGTCCTCAAAACCCGATTCGGTATCGATGGTAAACATCACACCCGATGTGCCTTGGTCAGACCTCACCATGCGCTGCACGCCCGCGCTCAGAGCCACCGAGGCGTGCTCGAAGCCCTTGTGAACGCGGTAGCTGATGGCCCTGTCGTTGTACAACGAAGCAAACACCTCTTTGATCTTGTGCAAAACGGACTCAATGCCCACCACATTCAAAAAACTTTCTTGCTGGCCCGCGAAAGAAGCGTCAGGCAAATCTTCGGCCGTCGCCGACGAGCGAACGGCAAAACTGGCATCGGGCTGCCCACCACTTAAATCAGCAAAGGCTTGCTCAATCGCTGTCTGCAAAGCGGGAGGGAAAGGCTGAGCTTCGACCAGGGCACGGATTTTTTCTCCGGCTGCCGCCAAAGCAATGACATCGTCGGTGTCCAAGGCCTCCAAAATCCCATGGATCTTGGCGTCGAGGTCTTCGAACTTTAAAAATTCGCGAAACGCATGGGCTGTGGTCGCAAAACCTGTGGGGACGCGCACACCGTGTGGCAACTGCGAGATCATCTCGCCAAGAGAGGCATTCTTGCCGCCAACCACCTCAACATCGCTGTTTCGCAGTTGCTCAAACGGGACGACCAAGGCGTCAGCGCTAAACCGATTAGACATGATGAAATACTCCGGAGTTTTAAAAATTCTTTGGGCGCAGGCGGTATAAATGGGCGGGTTACATTTTGGTTACCATGCCAAGATCGCCGATACCGCCATTGTAGTCAGCCCCCTTAATCGCAGCTGACCCTGACAGAGTCCCAAGGAGAGTCCATGCCCAATCGCACCGTGTTTTTCGTCTCGGACGGAACAGGCATCACTGCTGAAACTTTTGGCAATGCGATCATGGCCCAGTTTGAGACGGATTGCAGGTGCGTGCGCATTCCTTTTTGCAACGATGTCGACAAGGCCCACACTGCGGTGCGGCAAATCAACCACACAGCAGAAGTCGAAGGCAAGCGCCCGATCGTCTTCACCACATTGGTCAACATGGCCGCCCTGGAAGTCTTGCGCGAGCATTGTCATGGCCTGCTGATGGACATGTTCGGCACATTTGTCGCCCCCTTAGAGGCCGAGCTCGGGATCCGATCAAATCACCGGGTCGGCCGCTTTTCAGACGCGTCGAAAAGCCGCGAATACCAAGATCGAATCGAGGCCATCAACTTTGCCCTGGCCCACGAT
>CBFIFT010000035.1:0-15408 GCA_965661935.1 Burkholderiaceae bacterium
ATGCGCTCGCTCGCGCCGTCAAACACCTCATCCTCCACATCAATGACCTCGAGGGGCTCTGCGCGTGTTCGTAATTGCAGAGCTTGTTTGACCGTGGCGGCGTACTCGGCATCCACAAGGATTACCTTGGCCTCGCCGTGGTCCAACATGAATGCGATGGCCTCTGGGTCAAGTCGGGTGTTCAAAGCGTTGAGCACCCCGCCAGCCATACCCACACCAAAATGGGCCTCGACCATCGGTGGGGTGTTTGGCAGCATGACCGCAACTGTGTCGTTCTTCTGAATGCCTAACCCCTGCAAGGCGCTCGCCAAACGGCGGCAACGCCGGTATGTCTCGCCCCAGGTTTGGGTCAATTCGCCATGCACCACGGCTGGGTAGTTGGGGTAAACATCGGCCGCACGCGCAATGAAAACCAAAGGACTCATGGCTGCGAAATTGGCTTCAGTTTGCGGCAAATTTTGCTCATAAATGTGGGGCATTGCGCGTCTCCTCTTGTCGTTGTGAATCGCTTCAGAATTTACAACATCTGTGCGCGAGTTAGCTGACAGCCAGCACAAGTTTGGATTTGAACGAAAATACAAACATGGCCATCCCCCAAAGCTTTCTACAAGACTTGCTCTCTCGCGTTGACATCGTTGAGGTTGTGGGTCGGTACGTGCAGCTCAAAAAGGGGGGCGCTAACTTCATGGGCTTGTGCCCATTTCATGGCGAAAAGTCTCCCTCGTTTAGCGTCAGCCCGCACAAACAGTTTTTCCACTGCTTTGGCTGTGGCAAAAATGGCAACGCCATTGGCTTTTTGATGGATCACGCGGGCATGAGTTTTCCTGAGGCGGTTACCGAGTTGGCCCAAGAGGTTGGCATGGCCGTGCCAGAGGACGAACGCAGCCCAGAAGAGCGCGCTCGGGCCGCGCAAAACAAAGAGCAACAGCAGTCACTCGGTGATGTGTTGTCACAGGCCGCATTGGCCTATCAAAAGGCGCTCAAATCCACCCCTCACGCCATCGAGTACTTGAAGAAGCGTGGGCTCACAGGAGACATCGCCAAGCGCTTTGGACTGGGGTATGCGCCCCCCGGCTGGCGCCACCTCGCGGGTGTCTTTCCAGATTACCAAGACGTTAAGCTCGTCGAGAGTGGATTGGTGATTGGCGACGAGAGCCCAAGCGACGCTGAAACCGCCAAGCGCTACGATCGGTTCAGGGACCGAATCATGTTTCCCATCCGCAACGTCAAAGGCGAGCACATTGGCTTTGGGGGACGGGTCTTAGATCAAGGCGAGCCCAAGTACCTCAACTCGCCCGAGACGCCTGTTTTTCACAAAGGCAAAGAGCTTTACGGCTTGTTTGAAGGTCGCACCGACATCCGGGTCAGCGGTCATGCCCTGGTCACAGAGGGATACATGGATGTCGTCGCTTTGGCACAAATGGGCATAGGCCAAGCCGTCGCCACTTTGGGCACTGCTTGTACGGCAGACCATATGCGGCTGTTGTTTCGCTTCACCGAGGTGATCGTGTTTTCGTTTGACGGCGACGCTGCAGGCCGGCGCGCCGCGCGCAAAGCCATGGAAGCTGCGCTGCCTTTTGCTTCTGACACACGAACCTTGAAGTTTCTGTTCTTGCCAGCCGAGCATGACCCCGATAGCTTTGTTCGTGAGCACGGTAAAGCAGCGTTCGAACAAGCCATTCAAGACGCGATGCCATTGAGCAAATTTTTGCTGGAGACCACCGCGCAAGACTTGGACATGGATAGCGCAGAAGGTCGAGCCCAGTGCCTGTCTGCTGCCCAGCCCCTCTGGCAAGCTTTGCCAGACGGTGCACTGAAGCGTCAGCTCTTGACACAATGGTCTGACTTGGTTGGTTTGGGAACCCACGAAGTTTTAGACCTTTGGAAAGTCCGTGGGCACACTTCAACTGCCGGCAGCTCAGCCTTGAGGCCCAAGGGTCATGAGCAGCACGCATCGAACCGCTCAGCCTCACCGGCCCGCCAAACCCCAGGCGCACCGCCACAGCGCCCTTGGCGCGCGAGCCGCAGCGCTGCGCGCAGCCAAGTACCCGGTCGAGCCGATGTGGTTGCACGCCTCATCGTGCAAAAGCCAGATGCCTGGGGCACATTGTCCACGGCAGATCAGCACATGCTGGCAGAATGGCCCGCTCCCCATGGCGAATTTTTTGCTTGGCTAGAGGGGCAATGGCACGACCATGGCCCCCAATCGTGGGCCGCCTTAGACATCGCCATGCAAGGGCAGCCATTTGAAGCTTGGCTCAAGCGGCTGCTGCAAACCAGCGAAGTCTCGCCCGACGAAGGTGCGGACTGGCAGCAAGAGATGCAAGAAGTTCTCAAGCGCATGCACATGGAGCGCATCATGCAGTTGCAGGCGCTTGCCATCGCTGACGCGGAACACGATCCGAAAGCGTTGGAGCGGTGGCGCCAACTCAGCGCACAACTCAAGCAACTGCAAACCTCCGCTTAGAGCCCAAAACCGGCAGATACTGGGCTGGACTGGGCATCATCGCCCTTCCGGCGATGCTCAAACGCAACTACGACCCCCAAATCGCGATCGGATCGATCATGTCAGGCGGCACCTTAGGCGTGTTGATACCCCCATCAATTCTGGCTATTTTGTATGCCGTCGTCGCGCAACAGTCCGTTGGAGAGTTGTACCTAGGTGCGGTATTGCCAGGGCTGTTGCTCTCTGGCCTCTACATTTTGTATGTCGTGGTGCGAACCACCCTCAACCCCAAACTGGGGCCACCGGTCCCTGTCGAAGAGCGCTTGAGTACAGTTGAAAAAATTGCCCTGGTGCGCGGCCTGATTGCGCCAATTGGCCTGGTGGTTCTGGTACTCGGCCTTTTGTTTGCAGGCGTTGCCACGCCAGTCGAGGCCGCGGGCTTGGGCAGCTTCGGCGCGATGGGAGTAGCCGCACTCCACAAACGCCTGACATTGAAGGGCTTGATCGAGGCCAGCGGTGCCACCCTCAAGGCGACCGCCATGGTTTTGTGGATTATTTTTGGCGCTTCGATCTTTGTGGGCTTGTACATCTTGCAGGGTGGCCAGGCGTTCATCACTGAAACCATTCTGTCTACGGGACTAGGCGCCTATGGCATCTTGTTCCTGATGATGGTGTTGCTGGTGATTCTCGGGATGTTCTTAGACTGGGTGGGCATCTTGCTTCTGGCCGTCCCCATTTTTGTCCCGATCGTCAAGTCGCTGACCTTCACAGGATTGTTTGGCTTACCCGGCCCAACGCCTGACAGCGTTATCTTGTGGTTTGGCGTGCTGTACTTGGTCAACATGCAGATGAGCTTCTTGAGCCCACCCTTTGGCTACGCGCTCTTCTACATCCGCGGTGTCGCACCGGCACACATCAGCATGGCCACCATATTCAAATCCTCGTTGATATTCCTGTTTATCCAGACCCTCGCGCTTGCGATGGTGGTGGTGGTTCCAGGCATTGCGACTTGGCTTCCAGATATGGTGTACGGGCGTTGAACCCAACCTATCCCCACATGGGGGTGGGTGTTGCCTTTATGCAGAAGCCCGCCAATCGGCGGGCTTTCTCATTGCGCAACACAGATAGCCAAAAAATTGATCACCCCACATGGCGTGTTTGGTATAATCCGAGTCCTTACGCTAGCGCGACAGCAGCACCTCCGGCACGGCACGCGGATCAACGATCGCTCGGCTTCACCAGCCCGCCAAGCACCGCAAGGACT
Source organism: Burkholderiaceae bacterium (assembly GCA_965661935.1). Lineage (GTDB taxonomy): Bacteria > Pseudomonadota > Gammaproteobacteria > Burkholderiales > Burkholderiaceae_C > RS62. The sequence continues at coordinate 3,711 of CBFIFT010000035.1, forward strand.
GCATCCCAAATGTTCGCCCACACAGCTGGCCTCTGATTCGCCCCCTGAGTCACTTACTTTGGGTGGCGCACTTCGTGTACCTGCAATCTACTGAATCGAGGTTTGACCATGCCCGCAAAAAAGCCTGCGACCCCGGCGGCCGCATCGCCCAAAAGTGCCACAACCACCAAGCAGCCTGCCAGCAAGGCGAAGGACGCTGCTGAAAGCAAAAAATCAGCCGCACAAGCAGAGGCTGTGAAAAAGGCACCAGCCAAGACTGCCAAGCCTGAATCCAAAGCCAGCAAGACACCAGCAGAAAAGCCCGCCAAAGCCTCCGCTAAAAAGGCTGCTCCTGCAGCCAAGGCCGGACCGAAGGCCACAGCCAAGACTGGTAAGCGCGGCGCAGCCAAGAAATCCGAGGACGATGCAGACGACCTAGACTTGACCAGCGATGACGTGCTCGAGGCGGATGAGGTGCAGCAACCTGCTGCTGCGCCTGCCGAAAAGGTCAAGCCTCTGCGGATGAAGATCAGCAAGTCCAAAGAGCGAGCTCTGATGAAAGAGTTTGGACTTGACGAAACTGTGCTTTCCGAGGAAGAGGCCCAAAGTCGGCGCTCTCACTTGAAAGCACTGATCAAGCTTGGGCGCACGCGAGGCTACTTGACCCACGCCGAAATCAATGACCACTTGCCTGACAAGCTGGTCAACGAAGAGACACTTGAAGTCGTGGTTTCTTTGCTCTCAGATATGGCGGTGTCTGTTTACGAACAAACGCCAGATGCCGAAACTCTGCTGCTCAACAACGCGAGTGGCACGGCAGCGACCGAGGAAGAAGCAGAGGAAGAGGCCGAAGCCGCCATCTCTACGATGGACAGCGAGTTTGGCCGTACGACAGACCCGGTTCGTATGTATATGCGCGAAATGGGTACGGTTGAGCTGCTCACACGCGAAGGTGAAATTGAAATCGCCAAGCGCATCGAGGGCGGCATGATGGACATGATGCGGGCCATCTCAGAGAGCCCAGCCATCATTGCAGAAGTCTTGCGACTGGCCGGCGAGATCCGCGAAGGCAAAATTGTGATCTCGACCATCGTCGACGGTTTTTCAGATGCCGACGAAAACGATGATTACGTTGCTGAAGAAGATTTCGACGAAGAGCTCGACGACGAAGATGGCACCAAGGCCGCTACCAAACTGCTAGAGGGCTTGAAGAACGAAGCGCTCAGCCGCTTTGATGACATTGCCAGCAATTTCGAAAAGATGCACAAGGCGTACACCAAAGACGGCTACGGCAGTGCAACCTATGAAAAGTTGCAGTCGTTGATCACCAGCAAGCTGATGACCATTCGCTTCACCGCCAAGAGCATTGAAGCGCTGTGCGACATGGTTCGCGGCCAAGTAGCAACCATCCGTCAGCAAGAGCGCCAATTGCGCGCCATCATCGTCGACAAATGCGGCGTGCCACAAGACAAGTTCATCAAAGACTTCCCCGAGAACCTTCTGAACCGTCAATGGGTTGAAAAAGAGGCCAAGAGTGGTAAGTCATGGGCTGCCATCCTTGAGCGCAACATTCCACCAATTCAAGAAATTCAACAGTCGTTGCTCGACCTGCAAACCAGCGTGGTCGTGCCATTGAACCACCTCAAAGACATCAACAAGCGCATGGTCAAGGGCGAGCGCGATTCACGCAACGCCAAGAAAGAAATGATCGAGGCCAACTTGCGCCTGGTGATTTCGATCGCCAAAAAATACACCAACCGCGGCTTGCAGTTTTTGGACCTGATCCAAGAAGGCAACATTGGCTTGATGAAGGCCGTTGACAAATTTGAATACCGCCGCGGCTACAAATTTTCAACCTACGCGACTTGGTGGATTCGCCAAGCCATCACCCGCTCTATTGCTGACCAGGCGCGCACCATTCGCATCCCGGTGCACATGATCGAAACCATCAACAAGATGAATCGCATCAGCCGTCAGCATCTGCAAGAGTTTGGTTTTGAGCCTGACGCCAGCATCTTGGCCGAGAAAATGGAAATTCCTGAGGACAAGATTCGCAAGATCATGAAAATCGCCAAAGAGCCGATTTCGATGGAAACGCCGATTGGTGACGACGACGACTCGCACTTGGGCGACTTCATCGAGGACACGCTCAACACCGCCCCCATCGAGGCGGCCATGCAAGCGGGCTTACAGGACGTGGTCAAAGAGATTCTGGATAGCTTGACGCCGCGCGAAGCCAAGGTGCTGCGCATGCGTTTTGGTATCGAGATGTCTACCGATCACACGCTCGAGGAAGTGGGCAAGCAGTTTGACGTCACGCGCGAGCGCATCCGCCAGATTGAGTCAAAGGCTGTGCGCAAACTCAAGCACCCCAGCCGCTCGGACAAGCTGAGAAGCTTTATAGACAATATGTAAGTATTCACTTACATAGGCCGCTTGTTGAGAAACAAGCGGCCTTTTTTACTGGTCCAAGCCACCCACACGAAATCTTTTACAACTGGGCTTGAAATTTGCCAAAGCAGCACCACTTTAGCTACACCTCATACTTAGACAACGCAAAGCAGCCACATGACTGAACCCACCACTGACACACCGGTACCCGACCCAGATCAACCCAGCGAGATCGAAGCACCCGCCAACGACACCTCGACCACCCGGACGCCAGAAGAAGAGATTGCTGGCCTCAAGGCGGTGGTTCAAGACCTCAACGACCAAGTCTTGCGTGCCACGGCAGCGGCTGAGAACGCGCGCCGCCGAGCGGATGAAGACATCGCGAAATCCCGCAAGTTCGCCATTGAGTCTTTTGCTGAGCAATTGCTTCCAGTGTTAGACAGCATGGACGCCGCTCTGGCCACTGAGCAAGCCACCTTAGAGCAAATGAAAGAAGGTGTTCAGGCGACACAGGGGCAGCTGATCTCAGCCCTCGAGCGGAGCAAAGTTTTTGCCGTCGCTCCGGGTGCCGGCGACAAATTTGACCCCAACCTGCACCAAGCCATCAGCGTTGTCCCCTCTGAACTCGAAGCCAATACCGTTGTGACGACGCTCCAAAAGGGGTATGTCATCGCCGAGCGTGTCCTGCGCCCAGCTTTGGTCACGGTATCCAGCGGAACGGCGGGCTAAGCCTGATCCACAAATATGCGGTTTGAGGGATCTTGAAAAAGCCTCTACCGACCACAGATAAGCACCAAGCTAATTTTTAGGAGAACCCAAATGGGCAAAATCATCGGTATCGACCTCGGCACCACCAACAGTTGCGTGAGTGTCATGGAAGGCAACAAAACACGCGTCATTGAAAACAGCGAGGGCTCTCGCACGACCCCTTCGGTGATCGCCTACCAAGAAGACGGCGAAATTTTGGTGGGTGCGCCCGCCAAGCGCCAAGCGGTTACCAATCCCAAAAACACAGTCTACGCAGTCAAGCGTTTGATTGGGCGCAGGTTCGAAGAGGACGCTGTCCAAAAAGACATCGACCTCATGCCCTACAGCATTGTCAAGGCGGACAATGGCGACGCATGGGTCAGCATCCGCGATCAAAAGCTCGCTCCCCCTCAGATCAGCGCAGAAATTTTGCGCAAGATGAAGAAAACCGCTGAGGACTATCTGGGCGAAGAAGTCACCGAGGCCGTCATCACCGTCCCTGCTTACTTCAACGACAGCCAGCGCCAAGCGACCAAAGATGCGGGGCGCATTGCAGGCCTAGAAGTCAAGCGCATCATCAACGAGCCCACCGCAGCAGCCCTGGCTTTTGGCCTGGATAAGGCTGGCAAGGGTGACCGCAAGATTGCCGTGTACGACTTGGGCGGCGGCACTTTTGACGTATCCATCATCGAAATTGCTGACCTCGACGGCGAAAAGCAATTCGAAGTGTTGTCTACCAACGGTGACACCTTTTTGGGCGGCGAAGACTTCGACCAACGCATCATTGACTTCATCATTGAAGAGTTCAAAAAAGAGCAAGGCGTCGATCTCAGCAAAGACGTGTTGGCCCTGCAGCGCCTGAAAGAGGCCGCTGAAAAAGCAAAGATCGAGTTGTCAAACGGTGCACAAACCGATGTCAACTTGCCTTACATCACGGCTGACGCCAGTGGCCCCAAACACCTCAATGTCAAGATCTCGCGCGCCAAACTTGAGAGCTTGGTTGACGAACTGATCGAGCGCACGATTGCGCCATGCCGCACCGCAATCAAGGACGCAGGCATCAGCGTGGGCGACATTGACGACGTGATCTTGGTGGGCGGTATGAGCCGCATGCCCAAGGTGCAAGAAAAGGTTAAAGAGTTTTTTGGCAAAGAGCCGCGCCGCGATGTCAACCCCGATGAGGCCGTTGCCGTGGGCGCTGCAGTTCAAGGTCAAGTGTTGTCGGGCGATCGCACAGACGTGCTGCTGTTGGACGTTACCCCACTCTCTCTGGGTATTGAAACCATGGGCGGTGTGATGACCAAGATGATCACCAAGAACACCACAATCCCAACCAAATTCAGTCAAGCCTTCTCTACGGCAGACGACAACCAGCCGGCAGTGACGATCAAGGTGTTCCAAGGCGAGCGCGAAATCGCATCCGGCAACAAGATGTTGGGCGAGTTCAATCTCGAAGGTATCCCACCTGCACCTCGCGGTACGCCTCAAATTGAAGTGACGTTTGACATTGACGCCAACGGCATTTTGCACGTCAGCGCCAAAGACAAGGGCACCGGCAAAGAGAACAAAATCACCATCAAAGCCAACTCTGGTCTGTCTGATGCAGAGATCGAAAAAATGGTGCAAGACGCCGAGGCCAACGCCGAGGACGACCGCAAGAAAGTCGAACTCGTACAAGCTCGCAACCAGGCAGAGTCCATGGTCTCGAGCGTTAAGAAGAGCCTTGGTGAGCACGGCGATGAACTAGATGCAGCCGAAAAAGAAGCGATTGAAGCCGCCATCAAAGAGGTAGAGGAAGCACTCTCTAGCGACGCAGACAAGGAAGTCGTTGAAGAGAAAACCACTGCCCTCATGAATGCCAGCCAAAAGCTCGGTGAGAAGATTTATGCTGACGCTCAGGCCCAGGCCGCTGCTGCCGACGCCTCACAAGGCGCCACCGGTGCGCAGGGCAACGACAATGACGACGTTGTAGACGCAGAGGTCAAAGAAGTCAAAAAAGACTGATTGACCTCAGCTTGGAACCGCCGCGCCGGGCTCGCCCTCACGAGCCTGCGCGGCTTTCTACTTTGTTTGTATGCGCTGAGAGCGCCTGACCTAAAGCTTTGAACCATGGCAAAAAAAGACTTTTACGATTCCCTTGGTGTTCCTAAGAACGCCAGTGATGACGAGATCAAAAAGGCATACCGCAAGCTGGCGATGAAGCATCACCCTGACCGCAATCAGGGCGACGGCGCCGCTGCGGCAGAGGCCAAGTTCAAGGAAGTCAAAGAGGCCTACGAAATCCTGTCTGACCCAGAAAAACGCGCAGCGTACGATCAGTATGGTCATGCCGGCGTAGACCCCAATATGAGGGGGGGACCGGGTGCAGGTGCAGGCAACTTTGGCGATGCTTTTGGCGACATCTTCAGCGATATTTTTGGTGGCGGGCGCCGCGGGGGTGGCGGTCGGCAGGTTTTCCGCGGCAATGATTTGTCCTATGCGATGGAGATCACGCTCGAAGAGGCAGCCAATGGCAAGGACTCTCAAATCCGAATCCCATCTTGGGACAATTGCGAAACTTGCGATGGCAGCGGCGCCAAGCCTGGCACCAGTGCTCACACGTGTAAGACCTGTCATGGCAGCGGTAGCGTGCAGATGCGTCAGGGGTTTTTCAGCGTACAACAGACTTGTCCACACTGCCGTGGTCAAGGCAAGGTCATCTCAGACCCGTGTACCACCTGCCACGGTCAAGGCAAGATCAAGCGCAACAAAACACTCGAAGTCAAGATACCAGCCGGTATCGACGACGGTATGCGCATCCGCAGTTCGGGCAACGGCGAGCCTGGCCAAAACGGCGGACCCAACGGGGACTTGTTCATTGAGATCCGGATCAAGCCACACGATATTTTCGAGCGCGAAGGCGACGATTTGCATTGTCAAGTACCCGTCCAAATAACCACTGCGGCGTTGGGTGGCGAAATCAGTGTGCCCACACTCACCGGCAAGGCAACGATCGAAATCCCCGAGGGCACACAAAGCGGCAAGATTTTCCGCTTGCGCGGGCGCGGCATCAAAGGTGTGCGTTCAGCCATTGCGGGTGACTTGTATTGCCACATCAACGTGGAAACACCAGTCAAATTGACCGAACACCAACGCAAGCTGTTGAAAGAGCTCGGAGAGTCTTTCAACAAAGGCGGCAACAAACACAGCCCCCATGAAGCAGGCTGGTTTGAAAAGGCGAAGGCTTTCTTTTCTTAACTCGAGGGTGTGGTCAAGTGGGCGGTGTCGGCAAGCTCGCCATGTCTGTGTTCGCGGTGCGGTGATTGCCGCTGCGGTGACAAATCCATGCGCTGCAAGATAAGATAAGGTGATGAGATCATCGCTTTGCCAATCGCTGTCCACCTCACTTTTATTGACTGCGGCATTGACGGCCGCACTGCCCAGTGCAGCCGCAACAAATTGGCAAACATGCCTAGCCAAGTTAGAACGTGATGCCCGCCAAGCCGGTGTTCGCGCAGACACCTGGCGCGAACACCTAGAGGGCGTCTCCGCTCAACCCCAATTGTTGGAGAAGCTCAAACACCAGCCCGAGTTCAAGTTGCGCACGTGGGACTATTTGGCCGGTTTGGTGGATGATGAGCGCGTTCGCGACGGTCTAGAGGCCATGCAACGCGAGGCCGGAGCTCTTGCGACGGCCAAGGCCCGTTATGGCGTTGATGCGTTCACCACAGCTGCTGTGTGGGGCGTTGAAAGCAACTATGGCCGCAACACGGGCTCGTACCCCATCGTCGAGTCATTGACGACCCTGAGCTGCATGGGCCGACGACAAGGGTTTTTTCGCAAAGAGCTGATGGCCGCCCTGCGCATCCTGCAGGCTGGACACTTTGCGCCCGAGCAGTTCAAGGGATCATGGGCCGGTGCGTTTGGACAAACCCAATTCATGCCCTCGACATTTGAGCGATTGGCGGTTGACCTCAATGGCGACGGCAGGCGCAACTTGATCAGTGACAATGCTGATGCCCTAGGGTCGACGGCTCACTTTCTAAAGCGAGCCGGGTGGCAGGCCGACTTGCCATGGGGGTTTGAGGTGATTGTCCCGGCGTCATACCAAGGTGAGCGCGGACGCAAGGCCAAAAAGCCTCTGCGCGAATGGGCCAAGGCTGGCGTGAAGCGGGCGGACGGACAAGCGTTGATCTCTGAGCAAATCCTAGGCGCTACGCCAGCCGGACTCCTCGAGCCAGAACCCGGTGGGCCCGTGTTTTTGGTGTTTCGCAATTTCGATGCGCTTTACAGCTACAACGCATCTGAGAGCTATGGGTTGGCCATCGCCCACCTATCAGATCGCTTGCGCGGGGGCGGCTCTTTCATTCGCCCTTGGCCGACCCAAGACGGCGGGCTATCGCGCGCTGAAAAGCGCACGATTCAAGAGTTACTCATCGCGCGCGGGCATGACATTGGTGACATCGATGGCGCTCTGGGTAAACGCTCTGTAGCAGCCATCAAAGTAGAACAAGCTCGCCTTGGCCATGAGGTGAATGGACGAGCAGGTCAGCTACTCTTGAGGGCATTGAAGGCCGATCAGTGACGTCCTCTTACTGAGAACACCCGCACAAGCCCGCCTGGCTCAGTCGGACTTGAGCGTGCAGCGTCAAGGCGAGCCGCCAAGCGAGGGGCACGCCAGCGCACACCTCGCAAGTCAATCAAATGGATAACGCGGCCTTGGCTTGCGCGTATTCATCCTTGAATTTGGCGACCAAATCGGCGGTAGATTGAATCCGATCAATGGCTCCAATGCCTTGTCCGCAGCCCCAAATATCTTTCCAGGCCTTGGTTTTATCGCCCCCGAAGTTCATTTTGCTGGCATCGCTCTCAGGCAAGTTATCAGGGTCCAAGCCAGCATTCACAATGCTGGGCTTGAGGTAGTTGCCGTGCACGCCTGTGAACAAGTTGCTGTAAACGATGTCATCGCTGGAGCTTTCCACGATCATCTGCTTGTAGCCCTCTGCCGCCCTCGCCTCTTGCGTGGCGATAAAGGCTGAACCAATGTACGCAAAATCGGCCCCCATGGCTCGAGCAGCCAATATCGCATGCCCATTGGCAATAGAGCCGCTCAAAGCAAGCGGGCCATCGAACCACTGGCGAATTTCTTGAATCAACGCAAATGGGCTCTTCACGCCTGCGTGTCCACCCGCACCGGCTGCCACCGCAACCAGGCCGTCTGCACCTTTTTCAATGGCTTTGTGTGCAAAAGTGTTGTTGATGATGTCGTGCATGACAACGCCACCGTAACTGTGTGCAGCCGCGTTGATCTCTTCACGCGCGCCCAAGCTGCTGATGATGATGGGAACCTTGTACTTGACGCACATCTCCATATCGTGTTCCAAGCGGTCATTGCTCTTGTGCACAATTTGATTGATGGCGAAAGGCGCAGAGGGAGCGTCTGGGTTCTTAGCGTCATAGTCTGCCAAGGTCTCGGTGATCTCAGCTAGCCAATCATCCAATTGCTCTTTAGGGCGCGCATTCAACGCAGGCATAGAACCCACGATGCCAGCCTTGCACTGCGCAATAACCAAACTCGGGTTGCTGATGATAAAGAGTGGTGAACCAATGACAGGAAACGGAACGCGCGCTAAAGCGCCGGGCAAGTTAGACATATGACATGCTCCAAGGTGAATCAAGTTGAGGCAAATGATGCCGTGTGGGCGTGCGCGAAGGTGTCGCTCACGAGAACGCGAAAAAGGATGTGGGCCGGGCGATCACAACTGTCGCCCCTCAGATCAAAAAGCATCAACCTCGATCGCAGTCACACTGTCAGCGCCCGCGACAATGGCATCTCTCAAGCCCGTCGCCTTGACCAAGATGTGTTCTGCGTAAAAGCGCGCGGTCGCCACTTTGCGCTTCAAGAAGTCATCGCTGAACTCGCCCTGCTGCCCGATTTGGGCCTCGGCTGCCAACATTGCGCGACCCATCTGCCAGCCCGCCATCAAGTTGCCAGCCAGCATCAAGTAGGGGACGCTACCTGCATAAGCAGCATTGGGGTTGCTTCGGCTGTTGGACGCGATGAAGTCAACCGCATCAATGAACGCTGCGCGCGCCAAGCTCAACTGACGGCCCATCACTTGCGCTGCATCGCTGGAGCTCTTGAGCAACTCAGCTTCGGTATCAGCCACCTTGGCAGCCAAAGCCCGCGCGCCCTCTCCCCCATCACGGGCGGTTTTTCGACCCACCAGGTCATTGGCCTGGATGGCTGTTGTGCCTTCGTAGATCGTCAAAATCTTTGCATCTCGGTAGTACTGTGCCGCACCGGTCTCTTCGACAAATCCCATGCCACCATGCACTTGAACGCCCAAACTGGTGACCTCGAGACTCATCTCGGTTGAGTAACCTTTGACCAGCGGCACCATGAACTCGTAGAAGCGCTGGTTGGATAAACGGGCATCGGGGTCTGGATGGTGGTGCGCGGCATCAAATGCGGCAGCAGCAGCGAGTGAGAGTGCGCGGCAGCCCTCGGTGTATGCGCGCATGGTCATCAACATCCGACGCACGTCTGGATGATGAATGATGGGTGCAGGGCCAGCAACAGAACCGTCAACCGGCCGGCTTTGCACGCGGTCCTTGGCATACGCCACGGCCTTTTGGTAGGCGCGTTCGGCGATCGCAATGCCTTGCACACCCACGGCAAACCGCGCTGCGTTCATCATGATGAACATGTACTCCAAGCCACGGTTTTCTTCGCCGACCAAATAACCCACAGCGCCGCCGTGGTCGCCGTACTGAAGCACGGCAGTCGGGCTGGCTTTGATGCCCATTTTGTGCTCAATGCTGACGCAGTGCACATCGTTGCGCTCGCCCAATGAGCCATCAGCATTCACCAAGTGTTTAGGCACAACGAAGAGGCTGATGCCCTTCACACCTTCGGGTGCACCAACGACCCGAGCAAGCACCAAGTGCACGATGTTCTCTGCCATATCGTGCTCACCATAGGTGATGTAAATCTTGGTTCCGAAGATTTTGTAGGTGCCATCTGCTTGGGGCTCGGCGCGTGTTCTCACCAAAGCCAAATCAGAGCCAGCCTGCGGCTCTGTTAGGTTCATGGTGCCCGTCCACTCGCCAGACACCAGCTTTTGCAAGTAGGTTTCTTTCAAGTCATCGCTGGCAGCCGTCACGAGGGCTTCAATCGCACCGTCGGTGAGCAAGGGGCACAAAGCGAAGCTCATGTTGGCGGAGTTGAGCATTTCGATGCAAGCAGCGCCAATGGTCTTGGGCAAGCCTTGGCCGCCATAGGCCACGTCGTGTTGCAAGCCTTGCCAACCGCCTTCGATGTATTGGGCATATGCCTCTTTGAAGCCTGCGGAGGTGGTGACTACCCCGTCCTGCAAGCGGCTGGGCGCCACATCCGCGGGGCGGTTGGTGGGCGCAACCACTTCGGCATTGAAGCGTGCACACTCTTCAAGAACCGCAGCGGCGGTGTCATAACCAGCGTCTTCAAAAGCTGGCAGCTGCGCCAGCGCGTCAATGTCTGCGACATGGCGCATGTTGAACAACATATCTTGCACAGGGGCTTGGTAAGGCATGGATAAACCTTTCAAAAAAGAACGCCAGCTGAGATCAACTGGCGCCTTGACTGGGAGGAGTTATAGCGACCGAGTCAGCTCGGGAACCGCGTCGAACAAGTCAGCTTCGAGGCCGTAATCAGCGACACTGAAGATAGGCGCCTCGGGGTCCTTGTTGATTGCCACGATGACCTTGGAGTCCTTCATTCCGGCCAAATGCTGAATCGCACCACTGATGCCGCAGGCCATGTAAAGCTGAGGCGCAACAATTTTGCCGGTCTGACCCACTTGCAAATCGTTCGAGGCGTACCCGGCATCGACTGCTGCGCGTGATGCGCCAACTGCAGCGCCAAGTTTGTCAGCCAAGGGGACAATGACTTCGTCAAACTTCTCGCTTGACCCCAGTGCCCTGCCACCAGAGACAATCACTTTGGCAGCAGTGAGTTCAGGCCTATCACTCTTGGCCAACTCGGACCCAACGAAAGCAGACAGTGGGCTTGCGGCAACCGCATCAACTGCGGTGACGGTAGCCGATCCGCCCGTGGTCTCAGCTGCATCAAAACCAGTGGCTCGCACCGTGATCACTTTGGTGGAGTCTGCGCTCTGCACTGTTGCGATCGCATTGCCTGCGTAGATGGGGCGCTCAAAGGTGTCCGGCGACACCACGCGGGTGATTTCGCTGATTTGGGCCACATCCAAGGCAGCAGCCACGCGAGGCGCGGCATTTTTACCCGTGGCAGTTGCAGCGAAAAGAATATGGCTGTAGTCCTTGGCCACCGCCAGAACTTGAGCCGCCAGGTTCTCGGCTAAGCCATGTGCCAGCGCTTCACCATCAGCGTGCAGCACACTGGTCACGCCCGCGATTTGACAAGCCGCAGCGGCTGCGCCGCTCGCTTGGTGACCGGCGACCAAAACATGGACATCACCACCGCATGCCAATGCGGCTGTGACTGCGTTGAAAGTTGCGCCTTTGATGGACGCATTGTCGTGTTCAGCAATGACTAGTGTCGTCATAACAATCTCCAATGCAGTGGGTGCCAATCAAATGA
>CBFIFT010000036.1:0-15189 GCA_965661935.1 Burkholderiaceae bacterium
TCGGAAAGAACTCTCTAAACTCAGAGTAAAGCGGGGCAGCGAGCGTCTTATTGGGCGCATAGACGATGGCGGGGCGCCCCAAGCGCGCGATGGTTTGCGCCATGGTGTACGTCTTGCCAGAGCCCGTCACACCCAGCAGCGTTTGAAACATCTCGCCGTCCTTTACCCCCTCGACCAAGGCTTCGATGGCCTGAGGCTGGTCGCCCGCAGGTGGAAAAGGCTGAAAGAGTTCGAAGTCCGAGCCTTCGAACCGGACAAACTCACCTGCTTGTTGTTGCTTTTCCTCAGTCATGCCTACTTTCGTTGTCGACTCGCTAGAACCCATGCGGGCGTTTTAGAATATCGGGTTTCCCCTTGTACCACCCCGAAGGATAGCTTCATCATGTCTTTTCTCTCTGCCGTTCAGATGGCGCCGCGCGACCCCATTTTGGGCCTGAATGAACAGTTCAACTCAGACACCAACCCCAAAAAAGTCAACCTCGGCGTCGGCGTGTATTTTGACGAAGACGGCAAGCTGCCTCTGCTCAAGTGTGTGCAAGCCGCAGAAACCCAACTCATGGCCACCCCCAAAGCCCGTGGGTACCTGCCTATCGACGGTATCGCCGCTTACGACGGCGCGGTCAAAGGTCTGGTTTTCGGCAACGACAGCGATGTCGTGAAAAACAGCCGAGTGGCGACGGTGCAATCTATTGGCGGCACGGGCGGCTTGAAACTGGGCGCGGATTTTCTGCGTCGCACCCAGCCCAACGCCAAGGTGTTGATTTCAGATCCCAGCTGGGAAAACCACCGCGCCATTTTCACCCAAGCGGGTTTTGAGGTCGGTGTGTACCCCTACTACGACGCGGACAATCGAGGCGTCAACTTTCAGGGTTTGATCGATTGCCTCAACCAAGCCGAGGCTGGCACCATCGTGGTTTTGCACGCCTGTTGCCACAACCCAACTGGCTATGACATGACACACGACCAATGGACGCAAGTCATTGAGGTCGTCCAAAAACGTCAACTGATTGCTTTTCTAGACATGGCCTACCAAGGCTTCAGCGAGGGCATTGCCCAAGATGGCGCTGTGGTCAACCGCTTTGTGGACGCTGGTTTGTCAATTTTGGTGTCAACGTCTTTCTCCAAGAGCTTCAGCCTTTACGGCGAGCGCGTTGGCGCGATCAGCGTGGTTTGCGAATCACAAGACGAGGCTTCGCGCGTGTTGTCGCAATTGAAGATCATGGTCCGCACCAACTACTCCAACCCTCCCATTCACGGCGGTGCCATCGTGGCGACGGTTTTGGGCACACCCGAGCTGCGAGAGTTGTGGGAGTCCGAGTTGGGCGCCATGCGCATGCGCATCAAAGACATGCGCCAAGCGTTGCTCCAAGGCCTGCAGGCAGCCGGTGTTCAACAAGACTTGAGTTACATCACGCAGCAGGTCGGCATGTTCAGCTACTCTGGCCTCAACAAAACACAGATGGAGCGCCTGCGCAATGAGTTCGGCGTCTATGGCGTAGACAGTGGCCGCATCTGCGTGGCTGCGCTCAATATGCACAACATTGGGCACGTCAGCGAATCCATGGCGGCCGTGCTGCGCTGATCGGCCCAAGCAGCATGCTCCAATGCCCTCGCAAGAGGGCATTTTTTTGGGTCAAAGCCAGTCGACTGGTCGCCAATGGCGTCGCATCTGACTTTTGGCCTAGTCGTCAGTCCACCGAGCCCTGCGCCCCACAGCGAGTCGCCACAGAATTGGAGTCAGAACCCAACAAATTCAACAAAAAGACTGCTATATTGCACTGCACCAATTGCGGAACACCACAGGACTGAACCCATGCTTTATCAAATTTACGACGCCCAAAGATCGATGCTCGAACCGTTTGCGGATTGGGCTCACGCGGCGTCCAAGCTGTTCACGACCCCCATCTCGCCATTGACCCACTTGCCTGGCTCTGACCGCATTGCTGCGGGTTATGAGCTGTTTTACCGCCTAGGTAAAGACTACGTGAAGCCAGAGTTTGGTCTCCACACCATCAACATCGACGGCGTGGATATCGCCGTGCATGAACGCGTGGAGATCAACAAGCCGTTTTGCGAATTGCGCCGCTTCAAGCGCTACTCTGACAACGAGGCCACATTGGCTGCCATCAAGGCACAGCCAGTGGTATTGATTGTTGCCCCCTTGTCTGGCCACTACGCCACACTGCTGCGGGACACCGTGAAATCCATGCTCACAGGGCACAAGGTGTACATCACCGATTGGCGAAACGCACGGCTGGTCCCTGTCGAGGACGGCGAGTTTCACCTCGATGACTACGTCAACTACGTGCAAGACTTTGTGCGCTACCTGCAACAAGAGCATGGCGAGTGCCACATCATGAGCGTTTGCCAGCCCACGGTGCCGGTGCTTGCGGCCATGTCGCTGATGGCTGCACGAGGCGAGCAGACACCCTTGTCCATGACCATGATGGGTGGACCCATTGATGCACGGCGTTCACCAACTGCTGTCAACACACTGGCCACACAACGCAGCCATGAATGGTTTGAGAACAATGTGATTTTTCGAGTGCCGCCGTCCTTCCCAGGGGCAGGCCGCTTGGTTTATCCGGGCTTTTTGCAACACGCGGGTTTTGTGACCATGAACCCCGATCGCCATGCGCAAAGCCACTACGAGTACTTTCAACAACTGGTGCGCGGAGATGACGAGAGTGCAGACGCCCACCGCAAGTTTTACGACGAGTACAACGCGGTGCTGGACATGGATGCCGACTATTACCTTGAGACCATCTCGACCGTGTTTCAAGAATTCAAATTGGTTGAGGGCACGTGGGATGTGAAAAACCCCAGCGGTGAGCTCGAGCGCGTCAAGCCTTCAGCGATCGCCTCCAGCGCATTGTTGACCATCGAAGGCGAACTTGATGATATTTCGGGCAGTGGTCAAACCGAAGCCGCGCACGACCTGTGCACCAACATTCCTAAGAATATGCGCCAGCATTTTGAGGTTCAAGGTGCTGGGCACTACGGCATCTTCAGCGGCAGTCGCTGGCGCAACGTCGTGTACCCACGGGTGCGCGAATTCATCCTGCAGGCCCAGGCCAGCGCATCCAGCAAGCGCAAAAATTCAAATGCCGAAACGCCAACCAAGGCAGTCGCCGCCGCGCCGGCCAAGGCAGCTCGCGCGAACACGGTAGCCAAGGCATCGACCAAGGCCACCGCTGGCAAGCCAGCCTCTGCCCGTGCAACCGCCAAGACTACGCGCACGCGCAAGGCTGCCAAGTAATCTTGCAAGCGGGTGTGAACACTGAACAGGTGATCCGCATTCACGCGGCACTGCCACAAACGCAGTGCCAGCGGTGCGACTACGACGATTGCTTGGCCTACGCCCAAGCCATCATGCATGAGGGTGCGCCCATCAATCAGTGCCCACCCGGGGGTGCTGAAGGTGTCAGGCGCCTAGCCGCACTCACCGGAAAACCGATCGCGCCGCTCAACCCTGACAATGGATACGAAGGCCCCTTAACCGTCGCATACGTGGATGAGCAGTGGTGCATCGGGTGCACCTTGTGCATCAAGGTGTGCCCAACCAATGCCATCGTTGGCACCAACAAATCCATGCACACCGTGATTGAGTCTGAGTGTGTGGGTTGCGAGCTCTGCATCCCTGCATGCCCTGTTGATTGCATTGAGTTGGAACCCGTCAATCCCAACCTCAGCGGATGGGCCGCGTGGACACAAGAGCAAGCCGACCATGCGCTCGCGCGATACGAGGCCCGCAAATCGCGGCTCGAGCGCGAAGCGATCGAACATGACGAACGCCTCGCCGCCAAAGCATTGCACAAGCTAGAGAACCTCGACGCTCTCACAACAGCAAGTGAGGCCAGCCCAGTGGACCAAAAGCGCGCCACCATTGAGGCCGCTTTGGCCCGCGCCAAGGCGCGTCAGAAACGCTGAGCTCGGGCGACGGACGCGCAACCACGGGTCGCGCTGCGACGCTTCAGGCCATCCAGCGAGCTCGGGGCAATATCTTGTTGAGGGAATGCACTCAACCCAGAGCGTCGATGACTTCTTGCGGCGCTTGAACCAACTCAATCAGCACGCCCTCGCCCGCAATGGGGAACGCGTCGTTTGACTTGGGGTGCAAAAAGCAAATGTCATAACCCGCCGCACCCTTCCGAATGCCACCCGGAGCAAAGCGCACGCCCTGCCCTGTCAGCCATTCCACAGCCTGCGGCAAATCGTCGATCCACAGTCCGATGTGGTTCAGGGGCGTGGCATGAACCGCTGGCTTGCCCTCTGGGTCCAGAGGCTGCATCAGATCAACCTCAACGCGGTGTGCCCCGCTGCCCATGGCGCAAATGTCCTCGTCCACATTTTCGCGCTCTGATTTGAAGGTTCCGGTGACCTCTAAACCCAGCATATCGACCCAGAGGGTGCGAAGGCGAAGCTTGTCGAGGCCACCAATGGCCACTTGTTGAATACCCAGTACTTTGAATGGTCGTGAACTCATTTTTGCCTCACTCAAACTCGACAATGGGTTGATCCACGACCAAACTGTCGCCTTGCTTCGCAACCACTTTGGATACCACGCCATCGGCGAGGGCAAACAGCACGTTTTCCATTTTCATGGCCTCGATGACAGCCACACGCTCGCCAGCTTGCACCTTTTGTCCGACTTCGACGGCCACGTTCACCAACAGCCCAGGCATGGGCGACAGCACATACTTGCTGAGGTCTGGCGGCGCCTTGAAGGGCATCAACTGGTGCAGTTGGGCCATGCGCGGCGAGACAACCATGGCCTCAATCTTGGTGCCATCGTGTTGAATCACCAGCGACAAAGGGTTCTTGGCGCTGCCGCGCTCAACTTGCGCGATGAATGGCTCGCCATTGCACTCGCCCATGATTTTGATGTCGCTGATGCGAGAAGCGGTGGTGATTTTGTACACCTGGTGGGCGACCGTGACTTTGGCGTATTGGTCTTCACCAGCAAACTCATCCACATGCACATCGACATAGCGGTGTTGGCCTTGCACCTCATCCATGATGATGACCGTGTAATCGCTGCCGACTTTGACTCCATAGCCAGGTAACTGCCCCGATATACCCGCCGTTCTCTCGCGTGATTTGCGTCGGACGAATGCGGCCAACGCAACCAAGAAATCGGGGTCGCTGTGGGGCACATCTTCGGCTGAAAAACCATGGGCGTAATGCTCGGCAATGAAGCCTGTGTTGAAGTCGCCCGAGACAAAATTTGGGTGCGCCAGCAAAGCCGCTTGAAAAGGAATGTTGCTGCTGATGCCTCGAATCACAAAGGCGTTGAGCGCTTCGCGCATCTTGGCAATCGCGTCTGCGCGGTCCTGACCATGCACGATCAATTTGGCGATCATCGAGTCGTAGTACATGGGGATTTCACCGCCGTTGTACACACCTGTATCGACTCGAACACCAAATTTGTGGTCGGTGTCACCCTGCCACATGGTGGCCTCTGGCGGGTCAAAGCGCACCAACCGCCCGGTGCTTGGCAAGAAGCCGCGCATGGGATCTTCGGCGTTGATGCGACATTCGATGGCCCAACCCTCACGCTTGACATCAGCTTGTTGAATGGTGAGTCGCTCGCCCGCTGCCACACGGATCATTTGCTCCACCAGGTCCAATCCGGTGATGCACTCGGTCACTGGGTGCTCGACTTGCAGGCGGGTGTTCATCTCAAGAAAGTAGAAATCTTGATCCTTGCCAACCACAAACTCGACGGTACCAGCGCTTTGGTAATCAACGGCCTTGGCCAGCGCAACCGCTTGCTCGCCCATGGCTTTGCGGGTGGCATCGCTGATGAAGGGCGATGGAGCCTCTTCGATGACCTTTTGGTGGCGGCGCTGAATCGAGCACTCGCGCTCATTCAAATACACCGCGTTGCCGTGGGCGTCGGCCAAGATTTGTATCTCAATGTGCCTAGGCTCTTGCACAAATTTTTCAATAAAGATGCGGTCATCCCCGAAGCTGTTGCGGGCCTCGTTTTGACACGCCGTGAAACCCTCGAGCGCCTCTTTGTCATCGTAGGCCACACGCAAGCCTTTGCCACCGCCGCCTGCAGAGGCCTTGATCATCACGGGGTAGCCAATGCCCTTGGCAATTTCTACCGCTTCTTGCGCCGTGGCGATGGGGTCGTTGTAGCCGGGGATGGTGTTGACGTTGGCTGCCTCGGCCAGCTTCTTCGACGCAATTTTGTCGCCCATGGCGGCAATGGCTGGGTGCTTGGGGCCGATGAAAGTGATCCCCATTTCTTCAACGCGCTTGGCAAAAGCCTCGTTTTCTGACAAAAAGCCGTAGCCGGGGTGGACCGCCTGAGCGCCCGTTTGTTGGCAAACCTCGATGATTTTGTCGGCCAGCAAATAGGACTCGCGACTGGGAGCAGGCCCGATACAAACCGCCTCATCTGCCAGCGCCACATGGCGCGCATCTTTGTCGGCCTCTGAATAAACCGCCACGGTGGCGATGCCCATTTTGCGAGCGGTGACAATGACGCGGCAAGCGATTTCGCCTCGGTTGGCAATCAATATTTTTGTAAACATTTTGGATTCTCCTCGGCACTCAAAGTGGAATGTTGCCGTGCTTGCGCCATGGGTTTTCGATTTTTTTGTCTTTCAACATCACCAAGCTGCGACATATGCGTTTGCGCGTGTTGTGCGGCAAGATCACATCGTCGATATAGCCGCGGCGTGCCGCCACGAACGGATTGGCAAATCGCTCTTTGTATTCGGCCTCACGGGCGGCCAGCTTTTCTTGGTCATCTTTGTCTTGGCGGAAGATGATTTCAACCGCGCCTTTGGCCCCCATCACAGCGATCTCTGCGTTGGGCCAAGAAAAGTTGACGTCACCCCGCAAGTGCTTGGACGCCATCACGTCGTAGGCGCCGCCATACGCTTTGCGGGTGATCACGGTGATTTTGGGAACCGTGCATTCGGCATAGGCATACAAGAGCTTGGCGCCGTGCTTGATGATGCCACCGTACTCTTGGCTGGTGCCGGGCATAAATCCTGGCACGTCCACGAAGGTCACCACGGGTATGTTGAAGGCATCGCAAAAGCGCACGAAGCGGGCCGCCTTGATCGAGCTCTTGATGTCCAAGCAACCCGCCAACACCAGGGGCTGATTGGCCACGATGCCCACGGTTTGTCCCTCCATGCGGGCGAAGCCAATCAAGATGTTTTTGGCGTAGTCGGGCTGAAGCTCAAAGAAGTCACCGTCGTCCACCACTTTGGTGATCAACTCGTGCATGTCGTAAGCCTTGTTGGGATTTTCAGGCACCAACGTGTCTAAGCTCATGTCGATGCGGTCAGCCGGATCGCCGCTGGGGCGCACAGGCGCTTTTTCGCGGTTGCTCAACGGCAGGTAGTTGTAGAGGCGCCTGAGCATCAACAGCGCCTCGACATCGTTGTCAAAAGCTAAATCCGCCACACCGCTCTTGGTGGTGTGGGTGATGGCGCCCCCAAGCTCTTCAGCCGTGACGGTTTCATGGGTCACGGTCTTCACCACTTCAGGCCCTGTGACGAACATATATGAGCTGTCCTTCACCATGAAAATAAAGTCAGTCATGGCAGGCGAATACACAGCGCCGCCAGCGCTGGGGCCCATGATCATCGAAATTTGTGGCACCACGCCTGAGGCCAGCACATTGCGCTGAAATACCTCTGCATAGCCACCCAATGAGGCCACGCCCTCTTGGATGCGTGCACCGCCCGAGTCGTTGAGCCCAATCACCGGCGCGCCGACTTTCATCGCCTGATCCATGATCTTGCAAATTTTCTCAGCGTGCGCCTCTGACAACGCACCGCCAAACACCGTGAAATCTTGGCTGTACACAAACACCAAGCGGCCATTGATCATGCCGTAACCCGTGACCACCCCGTCACCAGGTATCTTGTTGTCGGACATGCCAAAGTCGGTGCAGCGATGCTCGACAAACATGTCCCATTCTTCAAAAGAGCCCTCATCTAGCAGTATCTCAAGGCGCTCACGCGCCGTCAGCTTGCCCTTGGCATGTTGCGCCTCGATGCGCTTGGCACCGCCACCCATCAGCGCGGCTTCACGGCGCCGCTTGAGTTCTTCAAGAATATCTTGCATGGTAAGGATCTCCGTTTAAGAATTTTGTTGCGCGGCCAACAGCTGCCGCGCCGCTGTCGAGGCGGGCAAACCGCCAGCCTTGACCTGTTCGATGATGGGCCCCAACTGCGCACGCACTTGAGGGTGTGACTTGAATGCCCGCTGCAACTCGGCTTGGATGCGCTCCCACATCCATGCCAGCGCCTGCCCTTGCCGCTTCGATTGCCAGGCAGCCGTCGATTGCTGAAGGTCTCTGTAGCGCACAACCACTTGCCAAAATTCAGAGACCCCTTCAGCCAGCAGCGCCGACAGCTGCATCACCTCTGGTCGCCAAGCAGACGAATCGTCTCGGTGGTGCATACCCAGTAAGCGCGTGGACGAGGTGATTTGCGCGCGCGCACGCGTCGCCGCGTTGGGATCTAGATCGGCTTTGTTGATCACCACAAGATCGGCCAACTCCATCACGCCCTTTTTGATGGCTTGTAAATCATCCCCAGCATTGGGCAGCTGCAGCAAGACAAACATGTCGGTCATGTTGGCCACTGTGGTTTCGCTTTGGCCCACACCCACGGTCTCGACGATCACCACGTCATACCCTGCTGCTTCGCAAACCAGCATGGACTCGCGGGTCATCTCGGCCACACCGCCGAGGGTGCCGCTGCTGGGGCTGGGCCTGATGAAGGCCTCGTGTCGCATCGACAAATGTTCCATGCGCGTCTTGTCACCCAAGATAGAGCCACCCGAAATGCTGCTCGATGGGTCAACAGCCAGGACGGCAACGCGCATCCCCTGCTCGATCAAGTGCAGGCCCAGCGCCTCAATAAAGGTGCTTTTGCCCACTCCGGGAACACCGCTGAGGCCAATGCGAGTAGCGCGCCCCGTGTGCGGCAGCAACTGTGTGAGCAACTCATCTGCTGACGCTCGGTGGTCTGCGCGCGTCGACTCCAGCAGCGTGATGGCCTTGGCCATCGCGCGTCGGCGCTGTGCGGGCTGTCCGTGCAAGACGGATTGTGCGAGGACCTCAGGGCTCACCCAAGCGCCTTTTTGATTTGCTCAAGCACATCTTTGGCACTGGCCGGAATCGGGGTACCCGGTCCATAAACGCCTTTGACGCCAGCCTCATACAAGAAGTCATAGTCTTGCCGTGGCACCACGCCCCCGACGAAGACAATGATGTCGTCTGCGCCTTGCGCGCGCAGCTCTGCAATGATGGCGGGTACCAAAGTTTTGTGACCGGCTGCGAGGGTAGATACGCCCACAGCGTGCACGTCGTTTTCAATGGCTTGGCGCGCGCACTCTTCGGGCGTCTGAAAGAGCGGGCCCATATCGACATCGAAACCCAGGTCGGCAAACGCAGTCGCTACGACTTTGGCGCCGCGGTCGTGACCGTCTTGCCCCAATTTAGCAATCATCACCCGAGGCCGCCGTCCTTGTTCTGTCGCAAACTCAGCGATCTCGGTCTGCAATTGCGCCCACCCTTCGGCTGAGTCGTAGGCGTGGGCATAGACCCCCGTGACTTTTTGTGTGTCGGCGCGGTGGCGCCCGTAAATTTTTTCCAAAGCGTCTGAGACCTCACCCACTGTGGCGCGCACGCGCATGGCATCGATGGCCAAAGCCAACAGATTGCCCTCACCACTTTCGGCTGCGCGGGTGAGCGCATCCAACGCTTGGGTCACGGCAGCCGAATCGCGCGAAGCGCGAATCTGAGCCAACTGAGCGACCTGCTCGTCGCGAACCTTGACGTTGTCGACCTCTAATATTTCAACCGCGTCCTCTTTGGCCAGCTTGTATTTGTTGACGCCCACAATGACATCTTTGCCGCTGTCAATGCGCGCTTGTTTTTCGGCAGCGCTGGCCTCAATCTTCAACTTAGCCCAACCCGAATCGACGGCTTGGGTCATGCCCCCCATCTCATCGACTTCTTGAATGATCGCCCAAGCCGCGTCTGCCATTTCTTGGGTCAGCTTTTCCATCATGTACGAGCCTGCCCAAGGGTCTACCACGTTGGTGATGTGCGTCTCTTCTTGGATGATGAGTTGGGTATTGCGCGCAATGCGAGAGCTGAACTCGGTGGGCAGCGCAATCGCCTCGTCAAAACTGTTGGTGTGCAAACTCTGCGTGCCACCAAAAACGGCTGCCATGGCCTCTATGGTGGTCCGCACGATGTTGTTATAGGGGTCTTGCTCGGTGAGCGACCAGCCAGATGTTTGGCTGTGCGTGCGCAACATCAGACTCTTGGGGTTTTTCGCGCCGAACTCGCGCATGATCTTGGCCCACAACAACCGAGCAGCCCGCATCTTGGCGATTTCGAGGTAGAAGTTCATGCCCACCGCCCAGAAGAAAGACAATCGCCCGGCGAAGGCGTCGACATCAAGCCCCTTGCCCAAAGCCGTTTTGACGTATTCTTTGCCATCCGCCAAGGTGAACGCGAGCTCTAGGGCCTGATTGGCACCAGCCTCTTGCATGTGGTAGCCCGAGATCGATATGGAGTTGAACTTGGGCATGTGCTGAGCGGTGTGCTCAATGATGTCGCCAATGATTTTCATCGATGGCTCGGGCGGGTAGATGTAGGTGTTGCGCACCATGAATTCTTTGAGAATGTCATTTTGAATGGTGCCAGACAACTGGTCCTGTGCCACGCCCTGCTCTTCGGCGGCAACCACGTAGCCGGCCAGCACAGGCAGCACGGCCCCGTTCATGGTCATGGACACCGACACTTGGTCGAGGGGAATGCCATCGAACAAGACTTTCATGTCTTCCACGCTGTCGATCGCGACGCCAGCCTTGCCAACGTCACCCGTGACTCGGGGGTGATCGCTGTCATAGCCCCGGTGTGTGGCCAGGTCAAACGCGACCGACACGCCCTGACCACCTGCGGCCAGCGCCTTGCGATAGAACGCGTTGGACTCGTGCGCGGTTGAAAAGCCAGCATATTGCCGAATGGTCCACGGGCGCACAGCGTACATCGTCGCTTGCGGCCCACGCAGAAATGGCTCAAAGCCCGGTAGCGTGTTGGCATACGGTAAATCAGCGGTGTCCTCTTGGGTGTAGAGCGGCTTGACGCTGATCCCCTCTGGCGTGACCCAGTTCAGTGCATCCAGGGGTTTGCCTTTGAGAGACTTGAGTGCGGCGGCCTCCCAATCTTTGAGCGACTTCACTTCAAATTCAAACTGACTCATGCGGGAGCTCCAAATGAAAATTCAAACCAGATGCAATGGCATTTTGCACGGCAACCTGTCCGGAAAACTGACAAGCCAGACCTGATTTCGCCCTGAGTAGTACTGGCGAAAGATGGCTTTCAGTGTCTCGTGATTCATAATTATGAATTCAAAACGTAATTATAGGCTAAACTTGTACGCGTTCCAACCACCATCCGACCCCATGGAATCACTCACCCTACCCAGCCGAGCGCTGTACCTAGATGTCGCTGAACTGATGCGCCAGCGCATTTTTTCAGGTGCGCTCAAGCCGGGCGAGTGGATCGATGAGCTTCGGACATCTCAAGAGCTGGGGATCAGCCGCACGCCTCTCAGAGAAGCACTCAAGGTGCTGGCCACCGAAGGCCTGATCACCATGAAATTGCGCCGCGGCGCCTACGTCACAGAGGTGAGCGAACAAGACGTGCGTGAGGTTTACCATTTGCTGGGCCTGCTAGAGTCCGATGCGGCCAAGGTGGTTGCGGAAAACGCCAATGCATCCGAGAAGCAGTCTTTGCTGGATTTACACCAGTCGCTCATCGATGCGCGTGAGCAACGCGACCGGTTCTTCCAGATCAATGAGTCGTATCACATGCGCATTCTTGAGCTGTCCCAAAACCGCTGGCGCGACCAAATGGTTGCGGATTTGCGCAAAGTCATGAAACTCAACCGGCACCATTCGCTATTCAAGTCCGGGCGGGTTGAGCAATCCCTGCGAGAGCACCAAGAAATCATGGACGGCATCGCCGCCGCAGACGGTCAGCGCGCCGCGCTTGCGATGCAACAACATTTCGTCAATGGGCTCAAGGCAGCGGATTCGCTGGGCAGTCCTGCCCAAACCAGCGCCTCAGCGACCTGACCCATGCCTGCGCTGGCGATACAGGTGCTGGCCCAAACGGATCGCAGCAGGCCCCAAGCGACAGCCTGAGCCCAGCAAAATTGGGCAGGGCAATCGTTTGCCCAGCCTATGACTGAGCCACAAACCAAGAATTCAGCCCGACTCGTTGGTACCCGTTCGGGTCACCAAAGCCACACCACTCAAAATCAAAGCGCCTCCCCAAACATGGTGCCACCCCAGCGGCTCGGCAAGAACCAACCAGGCCACCACGGCGGTGCCAAATAGAGGGTCAGGCCCACTCGACTGGCTCCCAAAACGCGTTGTGTCCAGCTGTATATCCAATAGGCGCCAACGCCCGGCAACAAGCCTGTGACCAGCATCAAGCCCAGCCCTTCCCAGGCCAAGCCTGGGTTTTGCTCGAGCGACAACTCCCAGACTGAAAATGGCGCCAGAACTACCACCCCGCCCCATGCCATCGCTGTCAATTGAGCAATGGCAGGCAAAGGGCTTTGCCAGCGCTTTTGTAACAATGCAAAGGCCGCCCACGACACAGCAGCAGCAGACACCCAGAGGTCACCGGGAACAAACGTCACCGATGCCAAGGCAACCCACTGCCCTTTGACAATCACATGCAGCAAACCCACCAAGGCGGCAAGCACCCCCAGCACTTGAGGCCAACGCATTCGCTCCCCGAGCCACCAGACCGAACCCACGGCAATCATCACGGGAGAGGTTGAATAAATGAGCGAGAGGTTCATCGCACTGGTGCTCTCGCCTGCAAGGTAAACCCACGCGCCACAAATCCACATGCCACAGGCACCGAGTATCAAATAGCGACCGGGGTGCTCACACAAGGCCATCCAGATGCCTCTGACATGAGCGCGCGATAGGTAGGTCAACACCACAGCGGCAATCAGCCACCGCCCGAAAGCCAACACGTGGGGTGAGACCAAACCCGGGGCCATTCTGGCCGCAAGCAAATTGGTCGACCACAGCAGCGGGATCAACCACAACATCCAAAAGGCGCGCTGCTTCTGCTGAGCGGTCCAACTGCCGCTGGGCTTCACATCAGACGCCATGAGAAACGTGGCTCTGCGTCAATGCATCAGGCTCGTCGGCGACTTGAGCGGCCTTCAGCGCGTCTCGCGCCATTTGCCAAACCGCGCGCGGTGGCAATGGTTTGAGCTTGTGATTGCTCCACACCTGACGCCACAGCCGCCCTCCCCGCTGGCCGTGATACAGACCCAACATGTGGCGGGCAATGGCGTACCACGGGCACCCGTCCTCGGCGTGCGCGCGCTCCATATAGTCAACCATCGCCAACTCGATCGCCTCGCGAGAGGGGGCCGCTGCACTGGGTAGGCCCCAAAATCGAGCGTCCCACTCAGTCATCAACCACGGGCGGTAATAAGCTTCGCGGCCCACCATCACGCCATCTACGTGGGTCAAATGTTGCTCGACTTCAGCGTTCGTGGTGATGCCGCCATTGATGGCAAAGGTCAGGCTTGGAAAATCTTGTTTGAGGCGGTAAGCCAGCTCATACCGCAAGGGCGGTATTTCTCGGTTCTCTTTGGGGCTTAGGCCCTCAAGCCACGCATTTCTGGCGTGCACGATGAAGACTTCGCAGCCAGCCTCGGACACCACACCGACAAAGTCGCGCACGAACTCATAGCTCTCGTGCCGGTCTACCCCGATTCGGTGTTTGACCGTCACAGGCAACCCCACCGCATCGCGCATGGCCTTGACCCCATCTGCGACAAGCTGCGGCTCTTTCATCAGACAAGCTCCAAACGCGCCACGTTGGACGCGGTCACTCGGGCAGCCGCAGTTCAGGTTGATTTCTTGATAACCCCATGCCTCGCCCAGCTTGGCCGCATGGGCCAATTCGGCTGGCTCATTGCCACCCAATTGCAAGGCCACGGGTTGCTCTTCAGCGTTGAAGCGCAAATGGCGCTTCACGTCGCCGTGCCGCAATGCACCTGTGGTGACCATCTCGGTGTACAACAGGGTGCGTTGGGTCAGCAGGCGATGAAAAAACCGACAGTGTCTGTCGGTCCAGTCCATCATGGGGGCCACGCTGAGACGCCACGGGCTCAGGCTGGGTATGTTTTCTTGCATGCTTGCATTATCTCAGCCTTGAACGTGAACGATCAGCAGCCCATACGGGCGCCAAAACGAGGCACAAAAAAGCCCGCCAAAGCGGGCTTGATGCTGAGGCAGTCGAGGCCTTAGCCGATGTGCAAACCACCGTTGACAGAGAAGTCTGCACCGGTGGAGTAGCCGCTCTCTTCGCTGGCGAGCCATGACACGATGGACGCGATTTCGCTGGGCTCACCCAATCGCTTAACCGGCACCGTGGCCACAATTTTTTCAAGGACGTCCGGGCGAATGGCCTTGACCATGTCGGTGCCAACATACCCTGGGCTCACCGTATTGACAGTGACACCCTTGGTCGCCATCTCTTGCGCCAACGCCATCGTGAAACCGTGCATACCAGCTTTGGCTGCGGAGTAGTTGGTTTGCCCAGCCTGACCCTTTTGCCCATTGACAGACGAAATCTGTACGATGCGACCGAAACCTTGCTCGACCATATCGGCAACCACTTGCTTGGTGACGTTGAACATCGAGGTCAAGTTGGTCGAGATCACCGCGTTCCAATCCTCGAGGGTCATCTTGAGGAACATGCGGTCACGGGTGATGCCGGCGTTGTTGACCAACACAGAGATGGGGCCGTGCTCGGCTTTGGCTTTGGCAAATGCCTCGACCGTTGAGCCCCAGTCCGCGACATTACCAACCGACGCATAAAACTGGAAACCCAGCGCTTTTTGCTCATCCAACCATTTTTGGTAGTCGCGGGTTGGGCCGCAGCCGGCAACCACCACAAATCCATCTTGGTGCAGGCGCTGGCAAATGGCGGTTCCGATGCCACCCATACCGCCCGTGACATATGCAACTTTCTTGTTCATGAATATCTCCTCTTGATGTTAGATAGGGCCCCCAAGTTGCGGGGCTGCTTATATGCTTTCAACCGTCAGCGCGACACCCATGCCGCCGCCGATACACAAAGCGGCCAAGCCT
>CBFIFT010000037.1:0-8167 GCA_965661935.1 Burkholderiaceae bacterium
GCGCCAGGTTGGCCAAGCCCTCCGTCCACGCGGCATCTTGATTGAGGCAGGGGATGTAGGTGAGGGTCTCGCCGCCAGCTTCTTTGTATGCATCGGCCACTTCTTCTTGAATCTCTTCTAGGGTCTCCAGGCAGTCCGCCGTGAAGCCGGGGCAGATCACATCGAGTGTGCGCACACCCGCTTTCGCTTTTGCGCAAGCGGTTGGTTCCGTGTAGGGCTCAAGCCACTTGGCTTTGCCAAAGCGCGACTGGAACGTCAGCGTCCAATCCTCTGGCGCCAAGTCCAGCGCCTCAGCCAACAAGCGCCCCGTCTTGTGACATTGACAGTGGTAAGGGTCTCCGAGGTGCAGCGTGCGCTCGGGCACACCGTGAAAGCTCATCAGCAGATGCTCGCTTCGGCCGTTCAACTCCCAATGCGACCGCACCTTGGCTGCCAGCGCTTGAATGTAGGCTGGATGATCGGGGTACTGGTTGACAAATCGAAGCTCTGGAACCCAGCGTGTCTTGGATGCCCAAGCATAAAACGCATCGAATACGCTGGCTGTGGTGGTACCACTGTATTGCGGGTAGGCTGGCAGAACCAGGGCGCGGGTGATCCCAGCGGCCTTCAACTCGTTCATCACCTCTGACACACTGGGTTGCCCGTAGCGCATCGCCAGACGAACCGTGACAGGGTGTCCGTGGTCTTGCAAGTGGCGCTGCAAGGCATCGGCCTGGGCCTGCGAGATGACCTTCAAGGGTGAGCCCTCGGGGGTCCAGATAGAAGCGTATTTTGCGGCTGACTTGGCGGGCCTGATGCGCAAAATAATGCCGTGCAGTATCAGCCACCAGATCATTTTGGGGATTTCAACGACCCGGTGGTCTCCCAAAAACTCAGCCAAATAACGCCGCACTGCCGAGGCAGTGGGTGCGTCCGGCGTGCCAAGGTTGCACAAAATTACCGCGGTTTTTGCGGCTTGACCATGTTGGTAAGGGGGTTCTTTTGTAAAAGCCATACCGCATTGTCGCCCAGACTGCGCGCGCCTGCCGGCGCAGGGCTTTGCCAATCTCCTCCTCAAGCTGATCTAATAAATAAGCCCATTCTTATATGAAAAAGAGCACTAAAAAGCACGAAATTAGACATTGTTGTATATTAAGAAGGTCCGGGCGACAGGTGCTCTGCCCTAAAAGCTGGTTCAAATGCCACATCAAGGCAGCAGCACCACCGCCATTCTTTGACTAACGGAGATAGCTTATGCAAAAAACACCCCTTTGGAAACAATTGACAATCGGCGCTGCGCTGGTGACCGCAGCCGCCCAGGTGCAAGCCGCACACCACGGCGGTGCCTGTGGTTCGGTCAGCGTAGCCAGCATGAACTGGCAGTCTGCTGAAGTGCTGGCCCAAATTGACAAATTTGTCCTCGAAGAGGGTTATGGCTGCTCAGTTGAGATCGTTCCTGGTGACACCATGCCCACCATGACCTCGATGACTGAAAAAGGTCAGCCTGACGTCGCCCCCGAAATGTGGGTCAACTCAATTCGTGAGCCCATTGACAAGGCTGTGGCCGAAGGCCGTTTGCACTACGCTGCGCAGTCGCTCAAAGACGGTGGCGTTGAGGGCTGGTGGATCCCAGCTTATTTGGCCGAAGCCAACCCACAAATCAAAACCATTGACGACGCGCTGAAGCACCCAGAGCTGTTCCCCGCACCTGAGGACAAGTCCAAGGGCGCAGTGCACAACTGCCCATCAGGCTGGAACTGCCAGTTGACCACAGCCAATGCGTTCAAAGCATGGGGTGCAGCTGACAAAAACTTTGTCTTGGTTGACACGGGTTCAGCGGCTGGTTTGGATGGCTCGATTGCCAAGGCCTACGAGCGCAAGCAAGGCTGGTTGGGTTACTACTGGGCGCCGACTTCTATCTTGGGCAAGTACCCCATGAAGAAGCTCGATGCCGGTGTGCCCCACGATCCCAAGGCATGGACTGATTGCAACGGCAAGGCCGATTGCGTCAACCCACAAAAGAACGATTGGGCCAGAGCCGAGGTGTTCACCATCATCACCGATGACTTCAAAAAGCGCGGCGGTCACGCGGCTGATTACTTGTCCAAGCGCGCTTGGGGCAACTCAACCGTCAATGAACTGCTGGCATGGATGACCGACAACCAGGCCACGGGTGAAGACGGCGCGATCCACTTCTTGGCCAATTACCCACAGGTGTGGTCCACTTGGGTGAGCCCAGAAGTCGCTGCCAAGATCAAGGCTGCGCTCTGATCCGCTAGGTCAGCGATAAACCCACTGCGATGGGTCTGTGCCACGCAGACCCATCGCCCAACGCCTGCGTGGGAGTTCTGTCACGCAGGCGTTTTTATTGATTACATTACAAGAACTTTTTCAGGCTTTAGTTAATCCAATAGGAGACGACAAATGGATTGGATTCATGAATTTCCAACCTTAGGTCGAGACACGCTGCGCGTCTTGAAGAAGGGCATCGACTCTGGATTCAGAGATTTCACGCGAGAGTGGGGCGAGTCCATCGAGAACCTTTTTGAGCCCCTCAAAGCCTTTTTGATTTTTTGCGAGCGCCTGCTTTCTAACTCGCCTTGGTGGCTGGTGTTGGGCGTCATTTTGCTGCTGGTTTGGTTTGCAACCCGGTCCCATCGCATTGTCATTGGGGCGGCGATTTCGTTTTTACTCATGGGCGTCCTCGGTATGTGGGAAGACACCATGAAGACCGTGTCCATGATTTTCGTCAGCACTTTGGTGGCCATTGTCATTGGTTTACCGATTGGCATCGCCATGAGTCGCTCAGATCGAATGCAAAGGTGGATCAACCCTGTGCTCGACGTGATGCAAACCATGCCCAGTTTCGTTTACCTCATACCGGTGGTGATGTTGTTGGGTATTGGCAAGGTGCCAGGCTTGATCGCCGTGGTGATTTACGCGCTGCCGCCCATGATTCGCTTCACCAATTTGGGTATTCGCTTGGTGGACGCGGACGTTTTAGAGGCCGCCGACGCCTTTGGTGCATCGGCGTGGCAAAAGATGACGCAGACCCAACTGCCGTTGGCGCTGCCCACCATCATGGCGGGCATCAACCAGACGATCATGTTGGCGCTGTCTATGGTCGTGATTGCTTCGATGATCGGCGTCCAAGGTTTGGGGCAGCCTGTATTGAAGGCCATTACCAACCAGTACTTCGCGCTGGGTCTATTTAATGGATTGGCGATTGTCGGTATTGCGATCGTGTTCGATCGCTCAACGCAGGCCTACGGCAAGCGCTTACAGAAGCATTTGGAGGTGGTTCATGGTTGAACCCACAGACAACGATCCCATCGCAAAAGCTGTGGGCATCGAAATCAAGCATCTTTATAAAATTTTTGGCTCCAACCCCAAGGCGATGTTGCCGTTGGTCAAAGAGCAGGGCGTTGGCAAGGATGCCTTGCGCGATGAGCACGGGCATGTGTTGGGTCTGCAAGACATCAACATCAGCATGCCGCCAGGGAAAATCCAAGTGGTCATGGGTTTGTCTGGCTCTGGCAAGAGCACACTGATTCGCCACATCAACCGCTTGATTGACCCCACCGATGGGGTCGTCGAGGTGGGTGGCGTGGACGTCACCAGTATGAACGCCAAAGACCTGCGTGAGTTCAGGCGCGCCTACACGGCCATGGTCTTCCAGAAATTTGCGCTCTTTCCCCACTACACCGTGATGGAAAACACCATGTACGGCTTAGACGTGCGCGGCGTGGAGAAAAAGACCAGGCGCGATGCGGCCATGCGCTGGATTGAGCGCGTGGGCCTCAAAGGCTATGAGACCCACTACCCCAACCAGCTATCGGGTGGTATGCAGCAGCGTGTGGGTCTGGCCAGAGCGCTGACCAACGATGCGCCGGTGCTCTTGATGGATGAGGCGTTCTCGGCCCTTGACCCCTTGATTCGCAGCGACATGCAGTCGGTCTTGCTGGACTTGCAGCAAGAGTTGGCCAAAACCATTGTGTTCATCACACACGACTTAGACGAGGCGCTGCGTTTGGGTGACCAAATCGCCATCCTCAGGCAAGGCGCTGTGCAGCAACAGGGCTCGGGTCAAAGCATCGTGCTCAAGCCTGCAAACGATTACATCCG
The DNA here is from genome assembly GCA_965661935.1 of Burkholderiaceae bacterium. Lineage (GTDB taxonomy): Bacteria > Pseudomonadota > Gammaproteobacteria > Burkholderiales > Burkholderiaceae_C > RS62. Next base: position 4,105 of record CBFIFT010000037.1, read on the forward strand.
CGACTTCATCAAAGACGTGAACCGCGGGCGTGTTGTGCGTTGCAAGACATTGATGCAGGCCTTGCCACCTGTTGAGGGGCCTTCGTTGGATAGCAGTTTGGTGATCGAAGAGGCTGCGCGCGAGCTCAGCTCACAGAACCTCAAGTTGGCCAATGTGCTTGATCGCAAGGGGCGCCACATCGGCGTGATCTCTATGGACGACATCATCTCTGCCATGGTGCCGCCCCAAGAGAGCTAAGCCAAGGGGCAGCTTGCGCCCGCTCAGGCGTCAAGCCTCAGCGCCCAGCGACTTCCAAGGGATCGCTTGCGCGCTGCGCACGGCGCCCTCGATGGTCGCAGGGTAACGCCCCTCAACGTAATCACCGCAAGCCCAAAGGCCTGCGGTGATTTTTGTTTTGGGCCTGATCAACCCCGGCGTTGCTGCAAACGTGGCGCGTTTTTCGACCACCGTTTTGATCAAGCTGAGGTCTGTAAATCCAAACGCTTCTTTAACCTGATGGCGCACGTGTGGCCCGATTTCGCTGGCCGAGCCTTGCGCGTGACTGACCACCGCTGCGAGTATGTCAGGGGCGCGCCCCAAGCGTTGCCAATCAAATAGAAACTGGGCATCCCACATATGGTGGGTTGGTAAGGCGTGCATGGCTCTTTGGGTGCGCGTTTCTTGGCTCTGCAGGTAAACCGTGGCGATGGCCGTGTGTTCGATCGCCTCAACGCAGGCTGCCCAAGCTCGTGCCTCTTCGGTGTCGATTGCTCGAATCAGGCCCCCGGCAGCATGGGCATCGGTGGCCAAGACCACGTGATCAAAGGGCCCCCAGCCGTTGGCATACCAACCCTTAGCCTCCCGCTTGAGCTGGGTCACGCGCTCACCCAACAGCACATCGTGTCCCTCGGCAATCAGCCGGCGGTGAGCCGCGTTTGGCAAAACCTGATCGAGCGCCACTTTAGGGGTGAGGCCTCGCCATTGGCTGGGGGCACTCATCACCGTGTCGTTGAGGGCATTCAGGAACAACTGACCCGATGCCTGCGCCATGGGCAGGTTCAACGCACTGATGCACAGGGGCTCAATCCACTGCTGGCGCAACTTGGTGGGCAGTCTGGTGCACAAATCAGCCACGCTGGCGTGGGCGGAGCAGCGCATACCGCGGGCCTGCCAGTAGCCGCCCCACATCAGCATAGAGAGCTTTTCGCGGGCGCTCCAACCTTGGGCTGCGATCACCGCTTTGAGCAATTGCCAAGCCGCAGGCTGGCTCGACAGCTGCGCCGGCAAGGCCAAGCCTGTGCCATCAGGCCAACGCAAGTTCAGCGGGGTGTCGGCCAGCACACGCTGCGGGTCAACACCCAATTGCGCCATGAGCGACAAGGTCGAGGCGTAGGCACTCATGAGCAAATGCTGCCCATTGTCGAGCTCATATGGCTGGCCTTGGTCCGTCACGAGGCGCAGAGCTCTGGCTCGCCCCCCGAGTTGCCTGGCCGCTTCAAACAACGAAACGCGGTGCCCCTGCTGTGCGGCAGCCATGGCCGCACTGATGCCTGCCCAGCCCGCCCCAATCACCGCAGTGCGAAGCGGTGCGGGGTGACTCAATCGACCCAACCCAAGGCCTGTGTCTTCCAAGCCAGCCATAGCTTTCTGAAGGGGGTGAGGGCGATGCGCTGATGCAGCACGCGGAAGTCAGACCTCTCGATCTCGCGCAACAAATTGCGGTAGATGTTGGACATCATCAGGCCAGGCTTTTGCGCACGGCGATCTTGGGCCGGCAGGGTCTCAATGGCCTGGTCGTAGAGCGCATGCGCGCGCGCTGCTTGCTCTGCCATCATGGCGGTGAAGCGATCAGAGTATCGGCGCTCTAAGATTTCCTGCGCTTTCACGCCGTGCGCCTTGAGCACAGATGCTGGCAGGTAAATGCGGCCGCGCAGGGCGTCTTCACCCACGTCGCGAATGATGTTGGTCAACTGAAATGCTTGCCCCAACAGGTGCGCATATTGGGTGGTTTGCGCTTGGGTTTGACCGAATATGCGTGCGGCCACCTCGCCTACCACGCCGGCGACCAAATGGCAGTAGCGCTGCAAATCGGCCTCATCCAAGTACCGAGTCTGCGACAAGTCCATGCGACAGCCCTCGATGATTTGCAACAGGCTGTGCGTTTCGATGCTGTAAGGCGCCAAATGCGGCAGCAAGGCTTGGGTCGCAGGGTGCGTGGGCTGCCCTTGCGCCAGCCTGTGCACCTCTTGCTCCCACCAACCGAGTTTCACTTGGGCGACTTGCAAGTCGGTGATCTCGTCGACCACGTCGTCGATTTCACGGCAAAACGCGTAAAACGCAGTGATAGCAGAGCGCTGTGCCTTGGGCAAAAACAAAAACGTGTAGTAAAAGCTGCTGCCTGAGCGAGCTGCTTTTTCTTGAACGTAGGCTTGCGGTGTCATGAGGCCAATCAGTGCTTAGCGGCCCGACTGGCCCTTCGCATGAACGCCGCGTACAACAGCGGCACGATGAACAAGGTCAGCACCGTTGAAAACGCCAAGCCCCAAACGATGCTGGCCGCTACAGGGCCCCACAGCAAACTCTTGCCACCCAAGCCAAAAGCCAACGAGCCCAAGCCACCAATGGTGGTGGTGGTGGTGATCAGCACAGGTACCACGCGACGGCGCGCTGCGTGGATGATGGCGTGCATCAAATCCATGCCCGCTCTCAAGCGCGAGTTCGCCGCATCGATGAGCACAATGGCCGAGTTCACCGCGATGCCAGTCAGAGCAATGACGCCATAAAGTGTGTAAAGCGACAGTGGGTTGCCCGAGGCGGCCAGTCCGAAGGCCACGCCAGTGAACGCCAAAGGCACAGTCACCAAGATCATCAATGGCTGCCAATAGCTGCTGAATTGTGCTGCCAAAATCAGATAGATCAAACCCAGACCCAGCAAGAAAAGCACCTTCATGGCTTCTAGGCTTTCCTCAATGTCCTCGAGCTCACCCGAAAAATCCAATCCGACACCAGGGTGCTGGGCTGCCACCTCGCTCCAAGCCGCGCGAATGGCATCGTTGGCGGCGCCTGTGTCGGTGACAGTTTTGTCAAGGTTGGAAGATACGGTGATCGTGCGCAAGAAGTTGTAGTGGCGAATGGCCGCACGCGTGGGCTGAGCCTGCGGCTCGACCAACTGACCTAAGCGCATCACCACGCCAGAGGGCAGCGCCACTTCGCTGTCCAACAAGGCTTGGGTGCTGCTCACGGGCAATTGGTTGTCGCGTCCGATGACACGCAATTCAAGTTTGTCACCTGTTTCGCGGGTAAACGCCACCACTTCGCCATCAACTTGCAGTCGAATCAATCGTGCCACCGTTGATGCGTTGACACCAGCATCGGCCATGGCCTGCGATTTGGGCACCAAAACCATCTGAGGTCGACCCAGCAAGTTGTCGTCTTGAACATCGGTGGTACCAGGGATCTTGGCCACAATACCCTTGAGTGTTTCGCTGGCTCGCTCGATGTCTTCAAAGCGGTCACCGCGCACCTTGATGCTGATGGCTTTGCCTGCGGGTGGGCCGCCAGAGAGCACGGTGAAGCTCTTCGCACCCGGTCCACCCAAAGACTCGATATCGCTTCGCATGGCTTCAACCACTTCAACGACCTCACGCGATTGTTCGCTGCGTGGGTTGAGAGACACCAAAATTTGTCCGTAGCTGTCGCCATACAGGGGCTCTGTGTCCGTGAACTTCAGGCCGGCTCGGCTGACCACCGAGCGCGCCTCAAGCCCTTCCCCCACGCCTTGAAGGCGCTGGCGAACCTCTTGCTCGACCCGTTGTGTGGCGGCCAAGGTGTCGTCGAGTGACGCGCTGGTGGGCATGTCTACGTTGACATAAAACACCCGAATCGGATCAAACGCGAAAAATTGAACCCGCACCACGCCAGAGCCGATCAAGCCTATCGCCCCTGTGACGCACAACACCGCGACGGCGGCCGAGCGCTTGGGGCGGCGCAACACATAGGCCAACGCTTTGCCATAGGTCATGCGAATGCGGGTATTCAAGCGATCGTGCCAACTGGGGTCACCTTGGCTGGGCTTGACGCCGA
>CBFIFT010000037.1:8177-14691 GCA_965661935.1 Burkholderiaceae bacterium
CCTCGATCAAAGAAATCGCCAGTGCCAGCGTCACCACAAACGGAATCACAAACATGAACTTGCCCATGATTCCGGGCAGCAACATCAGTGGCAAAAACGCCGCCATGGTGGTCGCCACAGAAGCCAAGACTGGGGTGCCAACCTCGCGAAATGCGTTGACTGCGGCGTCTAGTGCGGGCTCGCCCCGCGTGACCCGGTAATAAACCGCTTCTGCCATGACTACGGCGTCGTCTACCAGCATGCCCAGCGCGATGACCACGCCCAGCAAAATACTGACGTTGACGGTCGAGCCAATGCCGTTGAGAACGGCGAATGTGGCCAACAACGAGAACGGAATACCCAAGGTGATGAGCAAGGCGATGCGCCAGCCCACAAAGACCCAAGAAACCACCATCACCAAAATGGCGCCGTATAGGGCGTTGGTCTCCATCACCCCGATGGCTTTTTGCGTGGGCACGGTCTGGTCATCGCTGAGCTCAACGGTGATGCCTTGTTGCGCCAAAGTGTCCGATTGTTCAGCGATGTAAGTGCGGATTTCAGCGACCAAGTCGAGCGTGTTGACGTTGGCCTTTTTGGTCACACTGAGGCTCACCGCAGGCTGGGCGTCGACCGATGCCAACTGCGTGGCGCGCGCTCGGGCGCGCTCAATCGTTGCCACATCGCCTAAGCGCACATTGAGTGTTTGCCCCTGGCGAACAATCGGCACGCTGCGCAAGGCAGTTGGGTCTGTGCTCACGCCCTTGATGCTGATGGACCAGGCCCCTTGCGATGTCTGCAGGGTGCCTGCTGCGGTATCGCGCCACCAGATATTGAGGCTGTCAGCGACATCGGCCACCGTGAGCCCCCTGGAGGCCAGAGCGCTGGGGTCAGGTATCACGCGTATCTCTGGGTCGCGCAATCCGGCGGCAAAGACTTGGTCCACGCCCCGCAAAGCCTCAATATCATCACGGATGCGGCGTGCCTGCAGGCGCAGCACCTCGTCATCTGCTTGACCGATCACGGTGACTTGAGCAGTGGGGAATCCGTTGGAAGTGGTGATCTCGAGGATGCGCGGCTCTTCAACCACACTGGGCAACTCGGCGGCGGCTTTGTTTTGAATCTCGCGCCGCAAATCATTGATGCGTTTGTCAAACTCACGCTCGCTCATGTCGTAGAAGCGCACCAAAATGCTGGACACGTTTTCTTTCGAGTTGCTGCTGACAAAGCGCACATCTCGCACGCCGTCAATCGCGTCCTCAAGCGGGTTGGTGACCAGACGCTCGACTTGATCTGAGGTGGCGCCCGGGTAGACCGAAGTGATGTTGACCCAGTTGAAGTTGATCTCGGGGTCTTGCTCGCGCGGCATGGACGTGTAGCTGATCAACCCCAGCACCATCGTGACCACGAAAGCGATGTTGGCCAACGGGTGGTTGGCCAACAATTTGGCGTAAAACTTCATGCTGTTCGTCCCTTAGGGGTTGACTGGTTGACCATCTTGCAGACCTTGCTGGCCGGCTGTCACAACAGGCGTCTGCGGTGGCAAATCGCTGGCGACCGGCTGTCCTTCTTGGGCCGCAGGTATCGCATGAAATTGGGCTTTGCCGTTGTTGGCAATGAAGACCCCCAGTGTCCCTTCACGGCGCACCAACAAGTGGGCTGGTAAGTGAGGCTGACTGTCTCGCCAGATCAGGTTTCCGCTGGCACCTGGGCCTACTGGCGCGGCATCTGACAAGGGGACACGCAAACTATGAAGCCTTGACTTTGCGTCCGAGGCTTGGCTCGCTCTGGCGCCTTGCAGCTTGACGCTCACCTCGCCCCCTGCATGGCGCCAAACGGCAGCAGAGACCTTCATCAAAGAGTCAATTTGGGATGAGCTGACCTTTGCGCTCAGCTCACGGCCATCAAGTTGAACCAAGTGAAACAGCACTGTTCCAACCCCAACAGACTCTCCAGCTTGGGCACGGCGATCGACAACTTCTGCATCAAATGGGGCAACCACTCGGGTTTTGTCGAGCTGCCTTTCAGTCTGCTGCAGCTGAATCTGAGCCGCGTTGACTTGCGTCTCAGCAACGGTCACTTGGGTTTGTGTTTGTTGCAGCGATTCGGAAGAGGAGAAGCCCTGTTCGCTCAAGTCTTGTGCGCGTTGGGCTTGGCGCTTGGCCAAAGCGAACTGCGCTTGTGCAGCCCGCAGTTGGGTCTGCGCTTGGTCTCGTGCCAAGAGCCAATCCGCTGGGTCAAGGGTCGCGAGCAAAGCGCCCTTTTTAACCGTTTGGCCGACATCCACCGTCCAGCTCTGCACAACGCCACCCAGCTGGGAAGATACCCTGGCCTCGTTCTTGGCCACCACCTCGGCGCTCACTGAGTGCTCTGGATAGACAGAGACCTCTGCCACAGGCTGTGTTTTGATCCGCAAATCTGCCCCCACCGCGAGGGGGGACAAAGTCGCAGCAAGAATGGCACATGCCAGCGCATTGGCGCCATGAAAAAATCGGTTGGTGACGAACGGCATAGTGAAGCTTGGTTGGTTGAGACAGATCGTGAAGGGGCCAGCCCTTTTTCGAGGCGATGGGCTCTATTGTGCCCCCTGCGTTATCTGGCCATGGGTTGGCTGCGAGATTTCTTTGGGTACACAGGGATATTTTTTGCGCTGCGGTTTTTTTTGGTGCGTATCAATCGCCCACAAACGCCCGGTATTTCAGCGCGCGCCAAGCCAACTTCAAGGGGTCCAGACCGCCCAATACTGGCCTCACCCGCCAGGTGGCGTAACCGAGGCTTTGGATGCGCTCAGTGATGCGCAGGCCACCCAGCACCACGCCTCGCAACTCCCACCCCATGCGACCGGGTACCTGCGTGGGTAGCCAAGCGCCCCGAACCATCCGTTCGCGCGCTTGATTGACCAGGCCCTCGACCACCTCTGTGGCCACTTGTGCGGGGACTTGCCGAATATCGGTGTGCTTAGGCAGACCAAGGGCAGACCAGGTGCTTTGCGGAATGTAATGGCGCTGGCGACTTAGATCGAGCCCCAAGTCTTGCCAAAAATTAATCAGTTGCAGCGCCGTGCATATGTCATCGCTGGCTTGCAGATTTTGGGGTGTTGATTGCCCCATGATTTGCAGCATCAGACGCCCGACGGGGCTGGCCGAATTTCGGCAGTACGCGAGAAGCTCAGGCATATCGGCATATCGGCGCTGTTCAGCTGTGTAGCGAACATCTTGCTCGAACGCGTCCAGCAGCCGATACAACTCAGTCCAATCCAGCTGATGGTGGCGCGTGTGTGCGGCCATCGTTTCAATGGTCGCCGCCCAGCAGCTTTGGGGGTCTTTGCCGCCTTGGGCGCGCTGCAGATCTTGCCGGTAGGCACCGAGGTGTTCTAGTCTCTGCTCTGGACTCAGGCTGCCCTCGTCAGCCAAGTCATCGGCCGTGCGAGCGAAGTGATAAAGCGCTGCGACACTCGCGCGCCAGCGGGCTGGGCACAGCCAACTGGCGACTGGAAAGTTTTCGTAATGGTCGATGGCGGGCGGTGCAGACATAGATCGCATTTTGAAGGCAAAAAGAATCGACCCAGAGCAGATTACAATAGTCGGCTTGCATGATCGTGGACTGGTCCAGTCGACGCGTCATTCGAAGTAGACGATGTGACCGTAGCGCGGGTGGCGAAATTGGTAGACGCACCAGGTTTAGGTCCTGACGCCCGTTTAGGGTGTGGGGGTTCGAGTCCCCCCCCGCGCACCACTTGATTTTTTGTTCCACGAGGCTGCAAATGGCAGGCCTCGGGGAAGCTGCCAATTTAGGAGAACATAAAAATGGCGATTACTGTTGAGACGCTAGAGGGCCTGCAACGCAAGATCACTTTGACAGTGGCCGTCAGCGACATCACCAACGAAGTCGAGACCCGCCTGAAGCGCTTGGCCAAGTCAGTCAAGATGGCTGGCTTTCGTCCAGGCAAGGTACCCATGAGCGTGGTTGCTAAAAGCTACGGCATGTCGGTGCAGTACGAAGTCACCAACGAAGTGGTTGGTCGCGCTTTTAGCGTCGCAGCCATGGAAGCAGGTGTTCGCGTCGCAGGTCAGCCTGAAATTTCTGAAAAAGAAGGCGCCCCAGAGGGCCAGCTGCAATTTGACGCCGTATTTGAGGTTTTCCCCGAGGTGAAAGTGGGTGACTTGTCGGCGACTGAGGTAGAAAAAGCGACGACCGAAGTGACCGATGCGGCCATTGATCGCACCTTGGACATTTTGCGCAAGCAGCGCCGCACTTTTCAGCAGCGCCCCCAAGCCGAAGGCGCTCAAGATGGCGACCGTGTGACGGTTGACTTCGAGGGCAAAATCGACGGCGTGCCTTTTGATGGCGGCAAAGCCGAGGGCTTTCAGTTCTTGGTTGGCGAAGGCCAAATGCTCAAAGAATTTGAAGATGCCGTGCGCGGCATGCAGGTGGGCCAAAGCACGACCTTCCCGCTGTCGTTCCCCGAGGATTACCACGGCAAAGACGTCGCCGGCAAAACGGCCGACTTCTTGGTCACTTTGAACAAGCTCGAAGCCGCACATTTGCCCGAGATCGATGACGAGTTCGTCAAGTCCTTGGGTATCCAAGAGGGCACCGTTGAGGCTTTGCGTGCTGATGTGCGCAAAAACCTTGAGCGCGAGGTCAAGGCCCGTTTGCTCAACCGCAATAAATCTGCCGCACTCAATGCGCTGGTGCAAGCCAGCGAGCTCGAGTTGCCCAAGGCCACCGTCAGCGCCGAAGTGCAGCGCTTGGTCGAGAGCGCACGCGCTGACCTCAAGCAGCGTGGCGTCAAAGATGCTGATCAAGCGCCCATCCCACAAGAGCTGTTCCAAACCCAAGCCGAAGACCGTGTCCGCATGGGCTTGGTCGTTGCAGAGGTGGTGCGCGCCCAAAACTTGGCGGCGCAACCCGAGCAAGTCAAGGCGCATTTGGAAGAGCTGGCGGGTAGCTACGAGCAGCCCGCTGACGTGATCCGTTGGTATCAGAGCGATGCCAATCGCATGGCCGAAGTAGAGGCGGTTGTTCTAGAGAACAACGTGACCGAGTACATCTTGAGTCAAGCCAAGGTCACCGAGAAGGCATTGGACTTTGATGAGCTGATGGGCCAAGCCTGATTGAAGGCTGGACTCGATCGCGAAACAAGGCGGGCCTCCCCGCCTTTTTTTACTTACCGCACGCCCTCAAGGGTCGCCGATTATGTGTAGAGTGTGGTCTCAGTGGTGAATGCCGCAGGACACATTTTTCTGGAGAATGGTTTCATGAGCGCAATGGATATTCAATCGCTGGGCATGGTGCCCATGGTCATCGAACAGTCAGGTCGTGGCGAGCGTGCCTATGACATTTACTCTCGCTTGCTCAAAGAGCGCGTGGTGTTTTTGGTTGGGCCTGTCAACGACCAGAGCGCCAACTTGGTGGTGGCGCAAATGCTGTACCTTGAGAGTGAAAACCCAGACAAGGACATTTATTTGTACATCAACTCACCTGGCGGTTCAGTGAGCGCTGGCATGAGCATTTTTGACACCATGAATTTCATCAAGCCAGATGTCTCGACCTTGTGTATGGGCATGGCAGCCAGCATGGGGGCGTTTTTGCTCGCAGCTGGCGAGAAGGGCAAGCGGTTTGCATTGCCCAACTCTCGCATCATGATTCACCAGCCCTTGGGTGGTGCGCAGGGACAGGCCACTGACATTGAAATTCATGCGCGCGAAATTCTGCGCATCAAAGCATTGCTGAACGAAATTTTGGCAGAGCGCACCGGCCAAACATTGGAGCGCATTGAAAACGACACCGAGCGCGATTACTTCATGACTGCTGCCGAAGCGCACGCTTATGGCGTGGTCGATCGGGTCATCGACAAGCGCAGCGCTGTCGCCACGCAAGACGATAAGTAATCTGAAGCTGAGACATGACTGATTGGGGCGCGTGCGTCGGGCAAAGCGCTCTGATTTCCGCTCTAGAGCTTGTCGTATCATGTGGCTGAATCGACAGAATTACTTTTTAGGCAGAGACGAATGGCGGAAAAAAAAGGCAGCTCCAAAGAAAAAAATTTGTACTGCACGTTTTGTGGCAAGAGCCAGCATGAGGTCAGAAAACTCATCGCTGGCCCATCGGTATTTATTTGTGACGAATGTGTCGAACTTTGCAATGACATCATCAGTGATGAGCTGCCCGTTGAAGAGCTGAAAACTGCCCAAAAAGAGGGCGCCTTGCCCACCCCTGCTGAGCTTAAGCAACAACTAGATGCTTACGTCATAGGCCAAGAAAAGGCTAAGCGTTCCTTGTCAGTTGCGGTTTACAACCACTACAAGCGCTTGCGCCACCAAACTGCGCACACGAAAGATGACGTTGAGCTCTCCAAGAGCAATGTGTTGCTCGTTGGACCGACCGGCTCTGGCAAGACACTCTTGGCGCAGACGCTGGCAAGGTCACTCAATGTGCCCTTTGTGATGGCTGATGCGACCACGCTCACCGAAGCTGGCTATGTGGGTGAAGACGTCGAAAACATCATCGTCAAACTGTTACAAGCCTGTGAGTA
>CBFIFT010000038.1:0-14384 GCA_965661935.1 Burkholderiaceae bacterium
TTGGCCAACTTCACCACAGCCGAGAGGCGAGATTTGGTTTTTTCAATTGGCTTGAGGTCAAAGTAGGGCGGCAACACGGGCAAGTTCGCAAAGCTCCATTTGCCCCGCTTGACGTCGTAAGCCTCGGGCGCCGCAATCTCGACCAAGTGGCCAACCGCTGACGTCACGATGTACGCGTCGTTCTCAAAATGGTTTTCAGCCTTCTCAAACTTGCCCATCGTCGGCGTGAGCGCCCGAACAATATCTTGGGCTACAGAAGGCTTCTCAGCGATGATCAGAGTTTTCATGTTGCGCTTGTTTTCCAGCGTTGGGAAAGTGTTGGGAATAGAATCAGCTTCGTGCGCGCGCACGCGCACATGCATGAATTCACCTTACCAAATTTTTTGCTTCTAATTTTCATGGCACGCGAAACACCCAAGACATCTGAACCCGCCGAAAAGGCAAAAAACACCTCGCGCAAAACCGTGGTTCACGAGTCAACGGTGCATGGCCGGGGGGTCTTTGCGGCTCAAAACATTCGCAAGGGTACCAAAGTCTTAGAGTACAAGGGTGAGATCATCGACTGGAAAGAGGCCCAGCGTCGCCACCCCCACGACCCCTCACAGCCCAACCACACCTTTTACTTTCACCTAGATGACAGCACCGTGATCGATGGCGGCGTGAACGGCAACCGGGCACGCTGGATCAACCACTCGTGCGACCCCAACTGTGAAGCTGAGCAAAGAGAGCAACGCGTGTTCATCATGGCGTTGCGCGACATTGCTGCGGGTGAAGAGCTAACCTACGACTATGGCTTGATGTTAGATGAGCCATACACGGCCGCACTTAAAAAAGAGTTTGCCTGCCATTGTGGTGCTCCCGACTGCCGCCTCACCATGCTGGCGCCCAAACCTGAAAAGCCCCGCAAAGCGAAATCCAAAGCGAAGAAGAAGGCAACGACACAATGACCCATCAGGTGCAGTGGTGAACATTTCGTCGCATTTAAAAGAGTTGCACGCTGGCGCCGAATCGGTCTGGCTGGCGTGTCAAGAGCGCGCTGCAGACCTCAAGATTGAAGTCGTCGCAGAGATCGGTTCGACCAACACCGAGCTCATGGAACGCGCCAGACAAGGGCGCTTAGATCGCGTCTTGATGCTGGCTGCGCACCAAACCGCGGGGCGTGGCCGCATGGGCCGCCAATGGCACGATGAGCCCGGTCGGGTGCTGATGTTCTCTTTGGGCATGCCCTTCGCCAGCCCACCAGCCAGCGGCTTGGCCTTGGCCGTGGGGGTGAGCTTGGCTGAGCAAGTACACCCTCAATTGCGGCTGAAGTGGCCCAATGACTTGTGGTGGAACGATGCCGGTCAGTGGCGCAAGGTGGGTGGCATATTGGTCGAAGCCACGCAAGTCAAAGGCGAGTCATATGTCGTGGTGGGCGTAGGCATCAACCTCCTCGCCCATGAAGTTGTGGGCGGGCACGCCAACGCCATCCCCGCTGGCTCCCTTGCTGAAATGGGCGCCTGCGAAAACACCGCCGATTTGTTGACCCGCATGATCCCCGCCTTAATGAGCGACATGGAGCGCTTCATGGCAGAGGGCTTTGGCGCTTTTGTGAGACGATTTGAAGCCGTCGATGCCTTGCTGGGTCGTGAAGTCAGTGTGCCCAACGGTGTCAGCGGTGTTGCCACGGGCGTGCGCGATGATGGCGCGCTTTGTGTGCGCTCGGGGGATCAAGTTGAAGCCATTTACAGCCAAGAAGTGAGCGTGCGGCCATGTTGAAGGTACTGATTGGGTTGCTGTTGGTTGCCAATGCCTTGCTCTGGGCCTGGCGCTCGGACCACCTGGCCTCGTGGGGCTTGCCTGCCAAGCCGCCTGTTCCTGCGGCAGCGATACCCGAAGTCCCCATTGACCCTGAGCGCATCGTGCCCAGCAACGGTGTGCCTGCTCCGCCCAGCGCATTGGCGCAGGGGTCTGAGCAAGCGCTGACCTCAACAACCGCAGCGGCGGATTGGTTGTGCTGGCGGCTTGGCCCCTTTGCGGCTTCACAACAGTTGAATTTGCAGGCTCTGATGCCGCTCAACAACGACCGCCTGACTTGGGACTTGATTGAAACCGCGTTGGAGCAGCGGTGGGCCGTTGTAACCGCCAGATCGCCAAGCGGAGACTTGACGCTTTGGGTCAATCGCGCCAGAGAGGGGCGCATCGCGTATCGCACCAGCGAAGCTGACACACTGAAAGGGCGGCTGATTTTGGCTGCCTTCAACCGCCGCGACTTGGCCGAGCGGGCTGTCAGCCAACTCGCCACCCAAGGCTGGTCTGATTTGGATATTGTGCGCGAGCGACCGCCCTTAACGGCTTTGTCTGTCGAGTTGAAGGCCGCCGACGAAGGCTCGCTCGATCAAATCAAAATGCAGCTACAAAGCTTGCCAGTGCTGGGGCAAGACGCCCTTCAAATAAGCACCTGCCCGAAAGACTTTCCAACATTGGCTTCAGAGCAGCCCATGCCGGCACCGGTTGCTGCGCCCAGCGCAGGCCCGCTGCCTAGCCCAGAGCGCACGCCCGCGCCGACCGCACCCCAATAAATAGGGGCACAAAAAAACCGCGTCAGGCAGCGCAGGCCTTTCGCGGTTTACATGGGCTCCAACCAAAGGCTGGCGTGGGCGCAGCCTTTCGGCATCAGCCCACGATTTTGATCAGCAGCTCAGCGTGCGATCACGCGAACCATCTCCAAGACCTTGTTGGAGTAGCCCCATTCGTTGTCATACCAGCTGATGACTTTGACAAAAGTCTTGTCAAGCATGATGCCCGCCTCGGCGTCAAACACGCTCGTGCATGGCTCGCCACGGAAATCTGTGGCCACCACTTTGTCTTCGGTGTAACCCAACACGCCGTTCAAGGCGCCTTCGCTGGCGGCCTTCATGGCAGCGCAGATGGCCTCGTAAGTGGTCTCTGTGTTCAGCTCTACCGTTAAGTCAACCACAGAGACATCGCTGGTCGGTACGCGAAAGGACATGCCGGTGAGCTTTTTGTTGAGCTCTGGAATAACCACACCGACAGCCTTGGCCGCACCCGTCGAGCTGGGGATGATGTTTTCCAAAATCCCACGGCCACCGCGCCAGTCTTTGTTGCTGGGGCCATCCACGGTTTTTTGGGTCGCTGTGGCCGCGTGCACGGTGGTCATCAAACCGCGCTTGATGCCAAAGGTGTCGTTGAGGACCTTGGCCACGGGGGCCAAACAGTTGGTGGTGCAAGACGCGTTCGAAATGATGGCTTGACCGGCGTAGGTGCTGTCGTTGACGCCATACACAAACATGGGGGTATCGTCTTTAGACGGCGCGCTCATCACCACTTTTTTGGCGCCTGCGGCCAAATGCTTTTCGGCGGTTTCTTTGGTGAGGAAAAGCCCAGTCGACTCAACCACGATATCGGCGCCGACTTCGTCCCACTTCAACGCAGCGGGGTCGCGCTCGGCGGTCAGGCGAATTTTCTTGCCGTTGACCATCAAATCGGTGCCGCTCACGCTCACCTCGCCCTTGAAGCGACCGTGCACGCTGTCGTACTTCAGCATGTATGCCAAGTAATCGGGCTCTAACAAGTCGTTGATCGCCACGACCTCAACGTCATCGAAGTTTTGAACGGCGGCACGAAACACCATGCGCCCAATGCGACCAAACCCGTTAATGCCAATTTTGATGCTCATCTCAAGTTCTCCTAAAAATCAAACAAATGGGCCCAGCCCCCGAACGAGTGCTGGGCGAGTTGGGTTCAGCGGGACAAGGCCACTTCGACGGTGTCGGCGACGTTCTTCGGGGTGAAGCCAAAGTGCTCGAACAGCACAGGCGCTGGGGCTGACTCACCAAAAGTATCCAAACCGACGACAGCCGCGCAGCCATATTTCCACCACAAATCGGTAGATCCCATTTCAACAGCGATGCGGGGCAAACCGGCAGGCAAGACAGCGCGTTTGTAAGCAACAGACTGGCGATCAAACGCGGTGGTCGAAGGCATGGAAACCACGCGCACGGCGACACCACGAGCGGCCAACTCGGTTTGCGCTTTGAGCGCCAGCTCTACCTCTGAGCCCGTGGCAATCAAGACCGCTTGCGCTTTCTTTTTGATGCCAGCATCTTTCGGCTCAGCCAAGACGTAAGCCCCTTTGCTGATGTCTGACAAATCGTGCTTGGGCAAATGCGCCAAGTTTTGTCTCGACAAGGCCAAGGCGGTCGGCTTGTCATGGTTTTGCAAAGCCGAAGCCCAGGCGACGGCTGTCTCTGTGGTGTCCGCCGGACGCCAGACGTCCACGTTGGGGATCAGGCGCAAGCTTGATACGTGCTCGATCGACTGGTGCGTGGGCCCGTCCTCGCCTAAACCAATGGAGTCATGGGTGAACACATGAATCACGCGTTGCTTCATCAAAGCCGCCATGCGAATGGCGTTGCGGCTGTAATCGCTGAAGGTCAAGAAAGTGCCACCGTAAGGAATGTAGCCGCCGTGTAAGGCCACGCCATTCATGATGGCAGCCATCCCAAACTCACGCACACCATAGTTGATGTGGCGACCGATGGCGCCGCCATCCTGGCGCACCACGTCACCTGCCACGTCGACCCGGAAGCTTGGCGTCGACGCCGTGTTGGTGAGGTTAGAGCCCGTCAAATCCGCAGAACCGCCCAAGAGCTCGGGCATGGCAGCGGTGAAGGCCTCCAATGCCAACTGCGAGGCTTTGCGTGAGGCCACAGTGGCTTGCGCCGTGTGTGCACCCAACACCGTGTCCAAGGCCAGTTGTTGAAAGTCCTTTGGCAACTCGCCAGCCATGCGCCGCTGAAGCTCGGCTGCCAATTCAGGGTAAGCACTCGCGTAGTCAGCGAACCGTTGTTGCCATTGGGCCTGAACAGCTTGTCCTTTGGACTTGGCATCCCAAGCCGCGTAGACATCGGCTGGCACTTCAAAGGGAGCGTGGGGCCAGTCCAAGGCCGCCCGTGTCAGGGCAATTTCTTCGGCGCCCAGCGGCTCGCCGTGGGCCTTGGCCGTGCCGGCGCGGTTGGGTGAGCCTTTGCCGATGTCGGTTTTGCAAACCACCAGAGTGGGGCGGTCAGCGCTCAGTTTGGCTTGCGCAATGGCGCGGTCAACTGCATCGACGTCGTGCCCGTCAACAGGGCCAATGACTTGCCAGCCATACGCCTTGAAACGTGCCGGCGTGTCATCCACAAACCAAGGTGCGACTTGTCCATCGATCGAAATGCCGTTGTCGTCGTAAAGCGCCACCAACTTGTTCAGCTTCCAAGCCCCTGCCAAAGCACAGGCCTCATGGCTGATGCCTTCCATCAAACAGCCGTCACCCAAAAACACATAGGTGTGGTGATCGACGACGGCGTGGCCGTCGCGATTGAACTCAGCGGCCAACATTTTTTCGGCCAACGCCATGCCCACGGCGTTGCTGATACCTTGGCCCAAGGGGCCCGTGGTGGTCTCCACACCTGCGGTGATGCCCACCTCTGGGTGACCAGGTGTTTGACTGTGCAGTTGGCGGAAATTTTTCAGCTCTTGCAGCTCCAAGTCATAGCCCGTCAAGTGCAACAAGGCATAAATCAACATCGACCCATGGCCGTTTGACAACACGAAGCGGTCGCGGTTCAGCCATTTGGGGTCTGCAGGGTTGTGTTGCAAGTGCCGCGCCCAGAGCGCAACGGCCATGTCAGCCATGCCCATGGGGGCGCCAGGGTGGCCCGATTTCGCTTGCTGAACAGCATCCATTGCAAGCGCGCGAATGGCGTTGGCCATGTGAGAAGTTTGAGACATCGTGGTTTTGGAGTGAATGTGGAAGTGGAGGGAATCGCGGGATTGGCGTCAAATTCACCCATGATTTTAGCGGGCTCTCGGGCAACCAACCGCCGCTTCTGAAATGCGTGAGAATAGGCGCCGATGAACACCGCCGCTTTTGTATTGGCCGCGGGTCGTGGTGAACGCATGCGACCCCTGACCGACACCACGCCCAAGCCCCTGTTGACCGTCAAGGGGGTGAGCCTGCTCGAGGGCCTGCTGAGCCGCTTGGGCCAAAGCGGCGTTCCAACGGCATGGGTGAACACCGCATGGTTGGGCGACCAAATAGACGCCCGCTTGGCCGATCCCATTGCAGGCTGGCCCCAGGTGACTTTGTCACGCGAAGGCCAAGATTTTGGCCATGCCTTGGAGACAGCGGGTGGCATCGCACGTTGCTTGGAAGCGTTGCCTGATGTGTTTTGGGTTTGTGCCGCCGACATTTGGTCACCTGACTTCAGGTTCCAAGCCAACGCCGTCGAGAAGTTTCGCAAGGGCTCGACTTTGGCCCACATTTGGCTGGTGCCCAACCCAGCTCATCACACCAAGGGCGATTTTTGGCTCAGCCCCGAGGGCCTGGCGCAGCCGCAGGAGTCCATGCGCCATCCCTCTGCTGAGTGTTTGACCTACTCCACCATCGGGCTGTTCAAGCGTGCCTTGTTTCAAACACCTTGGCTTGACATAGACACAGGCAACCCCCAAGGTGTTCGTGCGCCATTGGGCCCGTTACTCAAGCTCGCAGCCCATCAAGGGTTGGTCAGTGCAGAGCGCTATGAAGGCGAGTGGGTAGACGTCGGCACGCCTGCGCGACTCGCTGATCTCAACAAGGACATGCAATGACGCTTTCTGATTTACCTGTTTACCGCGCTCGGCGGCAGGCATTGGCCCAGCAGCTTGGCGACGGTGCCGTGGCGATTGTGCCCACCGCACCAACCCGCATCCGCAACCGCGACGCCGACTACCCTTACCGCCACGACAGCTACTTTTACTACCTCAGCGGCTTCACTGAGCCCAACGCTTGGCTGGTGATTGAAGCCAGCGGTCGCACGACATTGTTTTGTCAGCCCAAAGATTTGGAGCGCGAGATATGGGACGGGTACCGCCTGGGCCCCGATGCTGCAGTGACCGCCTTGGGGGTCGATGAGGCCTACTCTGTCGATGAACTGGATGAACGCTTGCCCCACCTGTTGGGTCAGCGCCAAACGGTTTGGTGGCCCTTTGCGACCCACGAAGGTTTGAATCAACGGATTGAGTCATGGCTGCAAACTGTGCGCGGCAAGGCCAGGCAAGGCATCAGCGCGCCCAGTGTGCAGCGGGACCTGTGCGAACTGCTTGATGAAATGCGCTTGGTCAAATCCAAGCACGAGCTTGACATCATGCGCGAGGCAGGGCGCATCAGTGCGCTGGCGCATCGCCGCTGTATGCAGCGCAGCGCAAGCATGCTGCGCGCAGGCCTGGATGCACGCGAGTACCACCTAGACGCCGAGCTGCTGCACGCATTCAGAGAACACGGTGCCGAGGGCCCCGCCTACACGTCCATTGTGGCCGCAGGTGCCAACGCGTGCGTTTTGCATTACCGTGCGGGTGATGCGGCGCTGCGGTCTGGTGAGTTGGTGCTGATTGATGCCGCTTGTGAGTTCAAGGGTTATGCGAGTGACATCACGCGCACCTTTCCTGCGAGCGGTCGGTTCAGTGGCCCCCAACGCGCGGCATATGAAGTGGTTTTGTCGGCGCAAGAGGCCGCCATCGCCGCTACCCGCGCCGGGGCGCGATTTGACGAGCCCCATGATGCGGCCACCCGAGTGCTCGCTCAGGGCCTCTTGGATTTGGGCTTGCTCAAGCGTGACGCTGTGGGCGGCTTAGACGACGTCCTGGCAGACAAGAGTTACAGCCGCTTTTATATGCACCGCACCAGCCACTGGCTGGGCATGGACGTGCACGACTGCGGCAGCTACCTCGCAGCAGATTCAGCGCCCCAAGCGGGTCACACACCCCGCCTTAGCCGAAGGCTTGAGTCGGGCATGGTGTTGACCATCGAGCCGGGTTTGTACATCCGCGCGGCTGACGACATTGACCCGGCATTCCACGACATCGGTGTGCGCATCGAAGACGACGCCGCTGTTACAGCTTCAGGTTGCGAACTGCTCACCCGCGACGTGCCTGTGAGCATCGCCGAAATCGAGGCCTTGATGGCAGCATGACGACCGCTGGGTTGATGCGTGTCTGGCATGTAAGGCTTGTCAAAATCGCATAGATGTGGGCCTTGTCAGACCTACAATCAGCGACCTGATCCACTTTCGATGGGTCTTATTCGTTGGAGACGTTGATGCCCTCATCCTCAGATCAAGCCCGAGCTCAGTTGCGCCAAGCAGCCTTGGAATACCACGAGCACCCGGTGCCTGGAAAGATTGCCATTGCAGCCACCAAGCAGCTCACCAACCAGCGTGACCTGGCGCTGGCTTACTCCCCTGGCGTGGCCGCCCCGTGTGAGGAAATCTTGGCTGATCCAGCAGCCGCGTTCAGGTACACCAGTCGCGGCAATTTGGTTGGCGTCATCACCAACGGCACCGCGGTTTTGGGATTGGGTGACATTGGCCCACTGGCCTCCAAGCCGGTCATGGAAGGCAAGGCCGTGCTGTTCAAAAAGTTCGCTGGCATTGACGTCTTTGACATCGAGATCAACGAAAAAGACCCCGAAAAGCTGATTGAAATCATCGCCTCGCTAGAGCCCACATTTGGCGGCATCAACCTTGAGGACATCAAGGCGCCGGACTGCTTTGTGGTCGAGCGTCGCTTGCGTGAGCGGATGAATATCCCCGTATTCCACGATGACCAGCACGGCACAGCCATCGTGGTGGGTGCCGCGATCCTGAATGGGCTCAAAGTTGTCGGCAAGTCACTGCAAGAGGTCAAGCTCGTGACATCCGGGGCAGGTGCAGCAGCCCTGGCTTGCTTGAACTTGTTGGTCAAGTTGGGCATGCCGCGAGAGAACATTTGGGTCACCGATTTGGCTGGTGTGGTGTACGAAGGCCGCACCGAGTTGATGGACGAGGACAAGGCGCAGTTTGCGCAAGCCACCGCGCACCGCTCGCTGGCCGATGTCATCAACGGGGCAGATGTGTTTCTGGGGCTTTCGGCCGGCGGTGTGCTCAAGCCCGAAATGGCTGCGAGCATGGCGTCAAAGCCATTGATTTTTGCGCTAGCCAACCCCAACCCCGAAATCACACCGGAGGCCGTGAAGGCTGTGCGCGACGATGCCATCATGGCCACTGGACGCACCGATTACCCCAATCAGGTCAACAACGTCCTGTGCTTTCCCTACATCTTCCGGGGTGCTCTCGACGTGGGCGCCACCACCATCAACGACGCGATGGAGGTTGCCGCGGTACACGCGATTGCCGAGCTGGCGCAGGCTGAACAAAGCGATGTGGTCGCTCGAGCCTACGCGGGCGAAACGCTGGTTTTTGGCCCGGAATACCTCATTCCCAAGCCCTTTGACCCCCGGCTGATGATGCAAATTGCGCCTGCCGTCGCACGCGCAGCACAAGACAGCGGCGTGGCTTTGCGGCCCATCGCGGACTGGGAGGCGTACCGCGAAAAGCTGCAAGCCTTTGTGTTTGCAGCCGGCACCATCATGAAACCCGTCTATGCGGCGGCGCGCCAGGCCACGGCCAAGCGCGTGGCCTACGCGGAGGGCGAGGACGAGCGCGTGTTGCGCGCCGCGCAGGTGGTGGTCGATGAAAACCTCGCGCGCCCGACCCTGATTGGGCGTCCCCAGCACATCAGCGATCGCATCCAGCGGTTTGGACTTCGCCTCAAAGAAGGTGTGGATTACGACGTGGTCAACGTCGAAGACGATCACCGCTACCAAGCCTTCTGGCAGGCCTACCACGAGCGCACGTCGCGCAAAGGCGTTACCGAGCAGCTGGCAAAAATCGAAATGCGCCGACGCCTCACGCTGATTGGCGCCATGTTGCTTGAGTTCGGCCATGTTGACGGTCTGATTTGTGGCACGTGGTCCACCACCCAAGTTCACTTGTCATACATCGACCCCGTCATTGGTAAGCGGCCAAACGCCAAAACCTATGCCTGTATGAATGGCCTCTTGCTGCCCGGGCGTCAAGTGTTCATCGTGGATACCCACGTCAACTACGACCCCACAGCCAACGAGTTGGCCGAAATCACCATCGCTGCTGCAGAAGAAATCAAGCGCTTTGGCATCATCCCGAAAGTGGCACTTTTGTCACATTCGAATTTCGGCACAGCAGACACGCCCAGCGCGATCAAAATGAGAGAGACGCTGGCTTTGCTGCAAGAATGGGCCCCGGACCTCCAAGTCGATGGCGAAATGCACGGCGACTTGGCGCTGGACGCTGGGGCCCGCGAGCGCATGATGCCGCACAGCACATTGAGCGGCGAAGCCAATCTACTGGTCATGCCCAACATTGATGCAGCCAACATCACTTACAACCTGCTCAAAACTGCATCGGGCGGCGGCATCGCATTGGGGCCGGTGCTTTTGGGAGCAGCCAAACCGGTTCACATCATGACGGCTAGCGCCACGGTGCGCCGAATCGTGAACATGACAGCACTCACGGTCGCGGACGCGAACGCAGGTCGTCCTTAAAGGCATTCCGTAAGGCGATGTAAGCACACACTGACTCAGGCTGGGGCGCTGGGCCGACTGCCAGGCTGAGTCAGTTATGCAAACGGCGCGACACCATGGTGTAAAAAACTTGCGTTTTTTGTCAGCTTCGGGCACACTAACGGGCTTGCTTTTAGGGTTAACCCTGATTTTTAAAGGGCGGTCAATGCGCTTTTGAACATCTGGGTTGGCACTCTGTCGGTCTGGCCTACTTTGCGGTGACACGCAACGTGTCCAGATCCCATTTTGAGACTTGGTTTTACCGAAAGAAACACTCCCAATGGACACCCCGCTGCGCACCGTTCGCACCAACATCGTTCAATCCATTCGCGCTTTTCGCGTCGATCAGCTCCAAGAAGCAGCTGAGACGCTGGGTCACCACTTCTTGTACGCCAACGCTGGCCAAGCGCAGTGCAAGCAAGATGTGTTGGATGCATTGGCCAAACAGTACACCCTGCCAGAAGGCGCCAACAAAAATTTTGACACATTGCACGATGCGCTGACTAGCACGATTCACAAGTCTGGCCCTCAAACCGGCTTTGTGGTGGTGTTGGAGCACATTCCCTCTCACTCGCGGTTCGACAAAGAAGCGCGTGAGCAGCTGCTCGACATCTTCCGAGACGTGGCCGATTATTGGTCCGATCGCAAGGTGCCTTTCCGTTGCTTCTACAGCTATGCCGTCGCTCGCGTGGCCCAAGGTGAAGCCGTCGTGACCGACAGCAACGAAGAGCCGATGCCAACAGACAAACTGGTGGACGTGACGCCCATGGCTTTGCGCATGAGCAGCCCATTCAACGCCGGCTATTGGTTGAGTGCTGCCTGAGCTCTGCTCACAAAAGCCTCGCTTCCATGCGCCAACCGCCTTCGGGCGGTTTTTTTATGCGTACTGTGAATGCACTTGCTGTACCCAGTCGCGTGCAACGCAGCGGCTATCAAGTCGGTGTTATCGACAGGCCTTTGGCGATCTCGAGGTACTCAGCGACAGAGACTTCTTCTGCCCGCCGACGGGCATCAAATGAGCCCTGATAACCATGCTGAGCCAGCCATGGCTCCAAGGTGTGGCGCAACACCTTGCGTCGCTGCGAGAAGGCCACTTTGACCAACTCACTGAGCACCGAAACGGAGATCTCGGGCGCCTCGGCCTTGGGCGTCATGCGAACAATAGCGCTGTCTACACGCGGCGGCGGGTCAAAGCTCTCAGGCGGCACGGCCATCAAGCTTTGCATGTCATATCGCCACTGCAACATGACCGACAAACGCCCGTAAGCTGACGTACACGGCTCGGCGACCATGCGATCAACCACCTCTTTTTGAAGCATGAAATGCTGATCAACGATCCGTTCAACATGCTCCAGCAGGTGAAACAAGATCGGCGACGAAATGTTGTACGGCAAGTTGCCAACCACCCGCCAGCGCACCCCACCCTTTGACACTGCCAAGGCTGAAAAATCCACCGTGAGCACGTCAGCCGCAACGACTGTCAGTTGAGGACTTTGTTGAAGGCGCTGCACCAAGTCGCGGTCTAATTCAACCACTGTCATGTGGTCAATTTGCTCAAGCAGTGGCCACGTCAACGCGCCCAAACCGGGGCCGATTTCGATCAAATGGTCGTCTTTGGTTGGGCGAATGGCGGCAACAATGTCTGCGACCAAGCCTGCGTCGGTCAAGAAGTGTTGTCCAAAGCGCTTGCGGGGCGCGTGGTGCCCCTGCCCGTTCTTGGCTTTGGCCATCAGCGCCCCATCCGCCGCACCTCTGTCGCGGCTCGCAATTCACGCAGCCATGACGTGATGACCTGTTGCCCTTGCTGGGCTCGCAGTTGATTTCTGGCCCAGACAGAGAGCGCGGCGTCATCCATCATGCTTTGGCGCCGACCCAGCAATTGGATCAAGTGAACACCAAACCGCGTCACAACCGGCTGGCTGACGGCCTGAGGCTCCAAGGCATTCAGCGCCGCTTCAAACTCGGGTACAAAATCGCCCGCTCGGGCCCAGCCTAAATCGCCGCCTGCTGCGGCCGAGCTGTCTTGACTGACCCGCTTGGCTGCGTCAGCGAACGCCTCTTGGCCCGCTAGGATGCGGTTGCGCAAGCTTTTTGCTTGAGCGATCGCGTCTCGGCGCTGCTCTTCGGTTTCGCTGCGCCACAAAATATGCCGTGCCCGCGCCTGAGGCTCTAGCACCGAACGTCGAGCGGGCTCACGCGCCAATAGCTTCAAGATGTGAACACCAGCGCCGCTGGTCACCGGGTCCGCGATCTCGCCCACCGCCACACGCTCAACTGCTTGGGCAAACAGGCTAGGGTAATCGCTTGAGGGTTTCATGCCCATAGACGGGTCTAGCTGCACGGAGTCTGCAGGCGCGCCAGCAGCCAACTGCGCCAAATCGGCGCCGTTTCTGGCTTGCTCAACCCAGTTAAGCGCTTGCACCAAAGCGCGGTCTTGGGTAATTGGACTAGCAGTTTCGGGCACCTTGATCAACAGGTGCGCCAGTTCGATCATGGGTGGAAACAGCGTCGCGTTTTCGTTGATGTATGCGCTCACTGCGCCCGCACTCAGGGTCACGCGTTGGGCCACAACCTGTTCGCGCGCCCGCTCGATGATGAGCTGTTCGCGCAAACTGGTGCGAAACCCCGCTGGGCTGATGCCCCTGGCCGCCAAGCGGCTCAGAAAATCAGGCAAAGACAGGCCGTTGCTTGCGGCAACGCGTTGCTCAGCTTGATCGACATCCGAATCGCTGACAACCACCCCCATATCTAAACCCGCTTGCACCTGCAGGCGCTCCAGCACCAGGGCATCGAGCACGCGCTCACCCAAGTCCTGTGGCTCTGCCTGGCCGGGATTTTGCATGCGCAAAGACTCCATGCGCTGCATCCATTCGCGCTGGGTAATGACTTGCTCGCCGACCACGGCAATGACGCTGTCAACCTCATTGGGCGCGGCCAGCGCAGGCGCCGCGGGCCACCAAGACATCAACGCGCACAATTGGAAAACTGGCACCAGCAGCTTCAGCGACTTATTCATAGTTTTGGAATCGGTTGGGGGTAACAATTTGTTGTCTTAAGACCGAGTAGTCTGGAATGCTGTCGCGCAAGGTCGCTATGGCGCCCGAGCCCAAACTACCAAAACCAGACAACTGCAGCTGAAAGAATAACCTGTTGGTGGAAGTCGTGGCACTGTCTTGCACGCGCTCAATCGCTACACGTCCCAACCAACACCCAGCATCGTACTCAGCGCCAACCAGTAGGTTGACAATTTGCTTCTCTTTCAGGCTGTAGTTGGAGCGCCCAACCGAGTACCACATGGGAGCTCCAGGTTCGACGCGCCCGCCCAGCAGCCCCGTCAATGGCCACTGCCAAGTCACATCCAACAACTCGCTGTTGTCGCGCTGAAAGGTATAAGCCAATCGCGTGTGCTTAGCGGGCCCCGCCCGATAACCCAACGACACCGTCGATCTGCGCAGAACTTGCTCGGTGTCATCGTATTGAGCAAAGGCGGCGGCTTGCCAAGCCTGGTTGTAGCGCCAAGTTCCACCAAGCAGCCAATCGCTCAAGCCCTCAGCGGCCGCCTCTCCATCGTTCAAGGTCACAACCATTTCTTTTTGGCGAATTTTTTGCGCCGCGCTCAACGACAACCACTCTCTACCGGTGCTGCGCAACCAACGGCTGGTGAGACCCACTGTGAGTGACTGGTTGTCAGCAACCCGGTCACTGCCTGAGTACTCGTAGGGCGAAAAAATGCTCGAGAAATTAAAGTCTTTCAGGGCCGCGTCATAGACGGGCAAGCCACTTTGCAAAACTCGGGGTGTGAACGCATAAAGTAGCCGAGGCTCTAGGGTTTGCAAGCCACCATCATCGAGGTCGCGCTCGAATACCACGCCAGAATCCACACTGGCTGTCGGCACCCATACCGAGGCACTCGTTGCGTCGCCCCATTGGCCCGCGCGCCCGGTGA
>CBFIFT010000039.1:0-14330 GCA_965661935.1 Burkholderiaceae bacterium
GGGCAGCATCACCAACAGCAACAAAGCCGGCCGATACCGCTCTGGCGAGCGGGCCAAAAAGTAAGCAAATGGGTAACCGACCAGCAAACACAACAACGCCGTGACAAAAGCGTAGGCGATGGAGCGACCATAGGCCTCGACATACAAGGTATCAAAGAGCACGCCACCGCCAGGGCTTTTGAAGATCGACCAGTAGTTTTCATACTTGAGGTGCAACACACCTTGCGCATCCCACAATGGCTTGAATGGTGCGAGGTCTTCACCGATGTCCACAAAGCTGATGTAGAACAAAATCAAAAACGGTAGCGCGAAAAACAGCGTCAACCACAAGTAGGGCAGGCTGATGACAAACCGACGGCCGGGCACCCACGCTTGAGGAATCATTTGCAACCGCCCATCAACTGCGCAAGACGACACCAGCGTCGTCGTACCACCAAAAATAAACCTCGTCATCCCAGGTGATGGGCGTGTCATTGTGCCGGCTGGTGTTGGCTTGCATGGCCTTAACCAGCTGGCCGTTGGCGGCTTTGATGATGTAGTTGTTGTGCGCGCCAAGATAAGCAATCTCTTGCACCACACCCTGCATCAAATTGTGCGATACATCAGGGCGAACTTTGCTGACCCGCATTTTTTCCGGCCGCACGGCCAACGCCACCGGCATGTTGAGCGTGCCTGTGACACCATGCCCAACCTCCAAACGCCCCAGAGGCGAATCAATGGCGCAGTGGTCGACCTCGTCCTCGCACAAAACACCCTCAAACAAATTAACGTTGCCGATAAAGTCTGCAACAAAGCGGCAATTAGGAAACTCGTAAATTTCTTGAGGCGTTCCCACCTGCAGCACTTGGCCCTTACTCATCACCGCGATTCGATCAGCCATTGACATGGCCTCTTCTTGATCGTGGGTGACCATCACACAGGTCACACCAACGCTTTCAATGATGTTGACCAATTCAAATTGCGTTTGCTCGCGAAGCTTTTTATCCAAGGCCCCCAAAGGCTCGTCGAGCAACAGCAGCTGTGGCCGCTTCGCCAAGCTGCGGGCCAAGGCGACGCGCTGCTGCTGCCCTCCAGACAGCTGGTGGGGCTTGCGCTTGGCAAAGTCGTGTAGCTGGACCAATTGCAACATTTCAGACACCCGAGCCTGAATGTCCGACTTGGCAAGGCCTTCTCGGCGCAAACCAAAAGCGACGTTGTCCCACACATTGAGATGCGGGAACAGCGCATACGATTGAAACATCATGTTGACAGGGCGCTCGTACGGGGGCCGCCCTGACACATCTTGACCGTCCAAAATGATTCGGCCAGAGGTGGGTGACTCAAAACCAGCCAACATCCTCAACAGAGTTGACTTGCCGCAACCGGAGCTACCCAACAGCGCAAAAATTTCTCCACGCTGAATCGACAACGACACCTCATCCACCGCTTTGGCATCGTCAAACTGCTTGGTCAGCTTCTGCGTGGCAAGAAATGGCGGCAACGGTGCCGTGGTGTTCATGCCGTCCCTTTCATCGGTTGCAAGCAAAAAGGCTGTCCGCACCCCACGGCGCGAACAGCCCAGCCATATCGGCGTTGCGGCTCAGAGTTTATCCGCCCTTTTTGAACTTGTTGTAGGCGTTAGCCATCGCCTCTCGGGCGGCATTGGTAAAGCTGCCTGGAGGAATCATTTTGCCCATGTAAGAAGACTCAACAAAAATGGTTTTGTTGGCAGCGACTTCTGGCTGAATCATTGGCAAGGCCGCGCGATTACCCGTAGGGTAGCTCATCTCATTGGCCATGGCTGCCGCGTTCTCGGCGCGCAAGTAAAAATCAATGAACTGATGAGCGGCATCCACATTTTTGGCATCTTTGGTGATGGCAATCGTGTCAAAGAAAATCAGCGCGCCGCCTGTAGGCAAGAGTGCTTGAATCTGATCTTGAGAGCCATACTCTTTGGCCGCATCAGCTGCCAAGTTGATGTCGCCAGACCAACCAATCGCCACGCAAGCGCGCGCTCCGGCCAGATCGTCAATCATGGTGCTCGAAAAAATGCGAACATCTTTGCGCACCTTGGCCAACATTTGCCCTGCTGCTGCGTAATCTGCGGGGTCGTTGGAATAGGCATTCTTGCCGATGTAGTGCAAAGCCACGGGCATGATTTCAGTGGGCGATTCCAAGTAAGCAATGCCGCAGCTCTTGAGCTTAGACGTGTACTTGGGGTCAAACACCAAGTCCCAAGCGTTGTTCGGCATAGGCATACCATCCAGCGCCTTTTTCACACGTGCCGAATTGATACCAACGGTGGTGAAACCCCATGCCCACGGAACCAAAAATTGGTTGCCAGGGTCCGCGTCTTTAAGGGTCGCCATTACCGATGGGTCTAAGTTTTTCAAATTGGGCAACTTGGCCTTATTGAGTGGCTGAAACAGACCTGCCTCTCGTTGGGGCTTGGCAAAGACACTGCCAGGCACAACGATGTCGTAACCCGACTGGCCCGCCACCAGTTTGGCGTGTAACGCCTCGTTGGTTTCAAATGTGTCGTAGTTGACCTTGATGCCCGACTCTTTTTCAAAGGCTTCGATCATTCCCTCAGGAATGTAGTCAGGCCAGTTGTAAATGTTGAGCTCCTTTTGCTGCGCCATGGCCGCATGGGAAAACAACAGCATGGCGCCTGCGGCGGCCAATAAAAATCGACTCTTCATGGTTCAACTCCTTGATTTCTGCCGCGCAAACGGCAACACATGTTCAACACCCCAAAAGCAATATTGTGCCAAAGCCAAAATGACTTTGCATAGCGCAACGCTAGAGCACCCCAGAGTGCAGGCGTCATGGCCAAATCCCTTCACGGCGCAACTCTTGCATGGTCAAGTCAAGCACGGTTCGAATCCGATTGGCCAGCTCATCCAAGTCGGCTCGGGTCATGATCAGCGGCGGTGCAATGATCATGCGATCTCCAACGGCGCGCATGATGAGCCCGCTGGCAAAGCAGTGGGCTCGACAACGCATCCCAACGCCAAGGTGCGGGTCGAAAGCTTGGCCTGATGCTTTGTCAGCGGCCAGCCACAGCGCCGCAACCATGCCACACGTTTGGGTGGCGCCGACCAGCGGGTGATCTGCCAAGCCTTCATAAATTTGCGCCAAATACGGCCCTGTGTCGTCGCGCACGCGCTCTACAAGTCCCTCATCTTTCATGATCTGGATGTTGGCCAACGCCACCGCACAAGCAACCGGGTGCCCGCTGTAGGTGTAGCCGTGGTTGAACTCGCCGCCTTTTTCAATGAGCACTTGGGCCACTCGCTCGCCGACCAAGACCCCGCCCAAAGGGATATAACCACTGGTCACACCCTTGGCAAAAGTAACCAAGTCGGGGCGA
This sequence comes from Burkholderiaceae bacterium, assembly GCA_965661935.1. Taxonomy (GTDB): domain Bacteria; phylum Pseudomonadota; class Gammaproteobacteria; order Burkholderiales; family Burkholderiaceae_C; genus RS62. The sequence continues at coordinate 3,353 of CBFIFT010000039.1, forward strand.
TAGCCAAATCGCTCATAGGCAAACCAGTGGCCCAGGCGACCAAACGCACAGATAACCTCATCGCTGATCAACAAAATGCCATAGCGGTCCACAATCTTTTGAATCTCTGGCCAATAAGTCTTGGGCGGCACAATCACGCCACCCGCCCCTTGCACAGGCTCGGCAATGAACGCCGCCACTTTTTGCGGCCCCAAGGCCAAGATTTTTTCTTCGAGCCAGCCCGCCGCACGGCGACCAAAGTCATCCTCGCTCTCGCCTTCTAATCGATTGGCCAAATAATGCGGTTGCTCGATGTGGGCAATATCAGGAATTGGCAAGTCGCCTTGAGCGTGCATGGCATCCATGCCGCCCAAAGAAGCGCCAGCCACCGTAGAGCCGTGATAGCCATTGACTCGACCAATGATGACTTTGCGCTCAGGCTGGCCCAGCAAGTCCCAGTAACGGCGAACCATGCGAACGTTGGAGTCGTTGCTCTCGCTCCCACTGCTCGAATAAAAAACATGCGTGAAGCGTTGGTCACCACTGGGTGGCGCGAGCTCGACCAGCGTCTTTGCGAGGCGCACCGCAGGCTCGTTGGTGGTGTTGAAAAACGCGTTGTAATAAGGCAAACGCATCATTTGCTGAGATGCTGCGTCGGCCAATGCCTGGCGCCCATAACCCACATTCACGCACCACAGACCACTCATGGCATCGAGCAACTCTTGCCCTTGATCATCCCGCACATATATGCCCTGGGCGTGGGTGATGACCTTGACGCTGGCGTTTGCCAAGGCCTGATGGTCCGTAAATGGATGCATGAAGTGAGCTGCGTCCCACGAAGCGATTTCTGACGCCGCCGATGATTCGGTCATGGTTTTCCTTGTTGTTGATAGGACCAGAAGATCCGGTCAAACGTGGAGCAATAAGTGTTCGCGTTCCCACGGCGAAATCACCTGCATAAACTCTTCAAACTCTAATTCTTTGATCTCGGTATAGACCGTGATGAAGTCTCGGCCCAACACGTCGTGTAACTCGCTGTCTTTTCTAAGCCAATCGAGCGCCTCACCCAAGCTACGGGGCAACGAGTAAGGCGTCAAGTAAGCGTCGCCGCGCATCTCGTCTTTGGCCGGCAACTTGTTTTTCATCCCGAGGTATCCGCAAGCCAATGTCACTGCGAGCGCAATGTAGGGATTGGCGTCGGCCCCAATGAGGCGGTTTTCTAAGCGCCGCGCTTGCGCGTTGGAAATGGGCGAGCGAATGCCGACTGTGCGGTTGTCGTGGCCCCACTCTAAATTGATGGGGGCGGCGGTGTTGCGCGTCAGTCTTCGGTAGCTGTTGACATAAGGCGCCACGAGAGCCATCGCCTGTGGCATGTACTTTTGCAAGCCACCAATATAGTGGTGGAAAGCGGGGGTGTAATCGCCATTGTCTTGGCTGAAAATGTTGTGCCCCGAAGCCTTGTCAACAATGCTTTGGTGAATGTGCATGGCACTGCCAGGCTCGCCTTTGATCGGCTTGGCCATGAATGTTGCGTACATGCCATGGCGCAGTGCTGCCTCGCGAACCGTTCGCTTGAACAAGAAGACCTCATCGGCCAAACCCAAAGGGTGATCGTGGAAGAAGTTGATCTCCATTTGGCCCGCGCCAATTTCATGGATCAAGGTGTCCACGTTCAAGCCCATTTTTTCGCAGTAGTCGTAGATGTCTTCGAACAACGGGTCGAACTCGTTGACGGCGTCAATGCTATAGGCTTGGCGAGAAGTTTCTGATCGACCACTGCGGCCCACAGGTGCTGAAAGCAAGGTGTTGGGGTCGGTGTTTCGCCCAACCAAATAGAACTCTAGTTCGGGTGCAACCACAGGCGCCCAACCCTCTTTGTCGTACAGCTCGCAAACCCGCCTCAGGACGCTGCGTGGCGCATAAGGGATCAAGTTGTCGTGGCGGTCGAAGCAGTCATGAATGATTTGAGCCGTCGGGTCTGTCGCCCACGGAACCACCCGCACCGAAGCGGGGTCTGGTCGCAAATGGATGTCATGCGACATGGGGCTAATCACGTCGTAAAACGCGCCTTGTTCGGGTACGTCACCGGTCACACTCATCACCACGACTTCTTCGGGCAAGCGCATGCCGCGGTCCTCGTAGAACTTCTCGCGTGGCAATATTTTTCCTCGCGCCACGCCGGTTAAATCTGGGACCAAGCACTCAACTTCAGTGATGCGGCGCGCGTTGAACCAATCCTCAAGGTCCGCAAAAGTTCGATTCACTGTGCTCATGGCATCCTTTGTGTTGTTTGTTTTTAGTAAGTTAAGAACGCGGTGCTTCGCGATCCACTCAGCGACTTGCCGCGGCTATGCACCATGACGCTGTTGATTTCTTTGTCGACATGCCTGTCCAAAAGCCTCGAATATCGATGCATAAAAGGGGTTTTCCAACGGCCGCCATTCGGGGTGCCATTGAACCGCAAGGGCAAACGACTTGGCTTGTTCAAACTCGACCGCCTCGATCAGTCCGTCTTCAGCGTGCGCGACCGCTGTCAACCCTGGCGCCAGCGCGTCTATGCCTTGGCCATGCAGAGAGTTCACCCACGCACTCGAAGTGCCTGCCCAAGCCTGCAATCGCGAGCCCTCTTTCAGCCGAACCACATGCGCTGTGTCGTATTGCTCAGCAAAGGGGCGGTTTTTGTCTTCACGATGGTCCAAGTAACCGGGTTGGCTTTGGACACCTTGGTGCAATGACCCGCCAAGGGCAACATTGATCTCTTGCAGACCGCGGCAAACCCCCAGCAAAGGAACTCCATTCTCTATACACGCTTTAACCAAAGGCAAGGTCAACGCGTCTCTTTTTTCATCCAATGGCAGCTCAGGATCTGCGACTTCACGTCCATAGTGGCGGGCGTGCACATTGGCTGGCGAGCCCGTCAACATGACCCCGTCAACCCAAGCCAGCAGCGCCTCAATATCGAGGGCGCTGGCCAATGGCGCCGTGATCGGCATGGCCTTGGATACTTGGTGTATGGCTGAGGCGTATTTTTCGCCCAACACGAAAAATGGTGCGGCTTGCTCGTCCTGACCCATCATTCGATGATCAACGGGCAGCCAAACTTTCACGAAATCTTTTGGTTTCACGGGTATCTCCTGGTGCTATTGTCGGAGACGGGCATGGCTTCAGCAAGCTGAATCGATGCGTTGAATCATCATTTTTGTGATGGGTTTTCAATACCCCAGCGCGTCACGCAACCGGTGGTAACTTGTACCGAGCACCAACAAGGGCGTTCGCCAAAGCGAGCCGCCCGGAAAAGGGGTGTGCTTGATCTTGACAAAAAGATCGAATCCCGAAGCTTGGCCCAAGATAGCTTGAGCCATCAACCGACCGGCCATACCAGACAGAGCGACACCGTGACCACTAAACCCTTGGGCGTAATAAACATGGGGGGCCAGCCGCCCCCAATCCGGCGCTCGGTTCATGGTGATGTCGACATACCCACCCCACAAGCGCTCAACAGAAACGGGGCCCAGGTGTGGAAAGACTTGCTGGATGCGCGCTTGCATTTTTTGACGCAAGTACCTTGGCGTGCGCGAGGAATAGCTCACGCCACCACCAAACAACAAGCGGCGCTCAGCGCCGATGCGAAAATAATCCAAGACAAATTGATTGTCGCAAACCGCGGCGCCAGTAGGCAGCGCATACCCCAACTGCTCTGCGGCCAAAGGCTGTGTCGCTGCAATGTAAGTGCCCACTGGCATGATGCGACTTGCTGCGCTTGGCAGCAGATGTGAGAAAGCCGCGCCAAGCAATGCATTGCCCGCGACCACCACGTGGTCGGCTGAGATTTCGCCGTGCAAAGTGGTCGCACGAGCGGGCGGTCCCATTTCGAATGACTGCACCGCACTGTGCTCATAAATTTTGACCCCACACTCGCGCGCTGCTTTCGCCATACCCAACGTCAATTTCAACGGATTAAGGTGACCCGAAAACGCGTCATACACGCCCGCCACATATCGCGGCGAATGGATATGGTTGGTGAGCTCGGCGCGCTCCAACCATTGCGTCTCAAAACCCAGTTGCTGCGACATTTCTTGTGCATCGCGCTCTAGTTCCCGGGCTTTTTTGGCGTTGATCGCGACAGTCAACGCCCCTGGCTGCCAATCTGCAGCTATGGCGTGCGTCTGCATTCGGTGCTTGACCAGCTCAACAGCTGCCACAGACACGTCCCACGCGCGTCGCGCCCCTTCTCGTCCCAGGTGTCGCTCTAGTTCGGATTGTCCGCACGCATATCCGACCAGCACCTGGCCGCCATTTCTACCTGAAGCGCCCGAGCCCACGCGCCCGCTTTCTAGTAGGGCCACCGAGTGACCGCCTTGTGCCAAGTCTATGGCGGCACCAAGCCCCGTTAACCCACCACCAATCACGAGGGTATCGACCTTTGTGCGAGTGGTGAGCGCAGTGATCACTCGGTCACGCTCTACCTCGCACTCATACTGGTTTTCAACGTTGATCTGTGCATCGACTTCGATGTGGCGCATGGTCTCAGGTCTCTATCCGAGAGCGGCTCGGGCACTGGCGTAAGTCCACACGACATGGGCCGCTATTTGGCTGGTCAGTTCAGCATGATCAAAGGCCGGATTCACTTCAACGCAGTCCATCGCTTTCCATTGAATGGTGTCGAGCTCTTCGATTAGCGTAAGCAATTGGCTGCTTGTCAGCCCACCCGGCTCGGGGGTGCCCGTCCCTGGTGCAAATGCGGGATCCAGGCAATCGATATCGACAGTTAAGTAAGCAGGGCGGTCACCAATGCGCTGGCGAATGGCATCAACGACGGGCTTGAGACCTTGGCCATCTAGCCCGCGCAGGTCTCTGGCTGTGTAAATTTCGCCACCTTGATCGCGCACATAGTCTCTTGCAGCCCGCGCACCACTGGACCGAATACCAATTTGAACGCAGCGTGTGGGGTCGATCAATCCCTCTGCAATCGCCTGAGAAACCCACGTTCCATGGCCTTCGGGTTCACCAAAATGATCCATCCAAGTGTCGCAATGTGCATCGAAGTGCACCATTGCCAATGGCCCGTGTAGCGCGTGACAGGCGCGCAGCAAAGACAACGTAATTGAGTGGTCTCCGCCCAGCGTCATCACATGGTGTTTGCGCATGAGTTTCAGTGCCGTTTGCTCAATGGTTTGTCTGACCTCTTTCAATCCACCGGCATTGGACAGGTGCAAGTTGCCTGCGTCACCACAGTGCGCTAAAGGGGATGCGTTGTATTTGGGGTGCTCTCCATCACAAAGCATCCAACTTGCCTGGCGAATGGCATTGGGCGCCATTCTTGCGCCGGGTCGGTTGGTCACGGCTCCATCAAAAGGCACGCCCAAGACAGCGAGTGGTTGATGAGAAAGCGGCTCACATCCCATGAATGTGCCGCCCAGTTGGTTATAAGGAAAAGTTTCTTGGTCCATGATTTGTTCTTTGCGCCATGTTTGTGTGTCAAGGTGAAATGACTCACTGTAAAGTAGAGAGGCCCATTATCTTGTTGCGTCCGCTTTATGTTTCAAAATTTCGTTGCCGAACTCATGCAGCAAGAGCTGAATCGATTTGCTGCTGAAAACCCAACCAGTCTGTTGGCTCACGAAGCGTGTCAGTCGCATTTTTTATTCGGTTTTCCTATGCATTGGATGCAAGACTGGCCATTTCCAGGTGGCTTGCACATCAAGGAAGCATCTGGCGCAGTGCTGAAGGACATAGATGGGCACACGTTGGTAGACTTTTGTTTGGGTGACACAGGCGCCATGTTTGGCCACAGCCCAGCGGGTTGGCGAACCCACGTACAAGAGGCCATGGGTAAGGGCGTGACAGCGATGTTACCCAGTGACGCGTTGGCCACATTGGGGTCAATGTTGCAACAGTGGTTTGGTTTTGATCAATGGCAATTGGCGCTATCGGCAAGCGATGCAAACCGCTTCTTGTTGCGGTGGGCCAGAGCTGCGACAGGTCGACCCATCGTGTTGGTTTTCGACGGTTGCTACCATGGCGCCGTGGATGACACACTGGTCGATCTGGGGCCCGATGGCAAAACCATCGCGCGCGCCTCTGTATTGGGAGGCGTTCATAACCACCATGAGTTCACCCGGGTCATCCCCTTCAACGATTTGGCGGCATTAGAACTTGCATTGGCCACCCATGACGTCGCTTGTTTACTGGCTGAGCCAGCGCTCACCAACTGTGGGATGGTTTTGCCTGACGAAGGTTTTTGGGCCGCCGCACAGCGTCTGTGTCAGCAACATCAAACCCTGCTGATAATGGACGAAACCCACACCATCTCTACAGGGCTAGGTGGGTATTGCCAAAGCATGGGTTTCAAGCCCGACGCATTGGTCTTAGGTAAAGCGGTGGCTGGCGGGCTTCCTTGTGCTGTCTATGGTGTTCATCATCAACTCGCACAACAAATGATGCGTGCCAAGTCTATTGCTGCACCTGGCCACAGCGGTATCGGTACCACGCTGGCTGGCGGCTTGTTGAGCGTACAAGCACTGCTTGCTTCGCTGACACATTTGCACACCCAAAAAAATTACAACGCGATGTTGGAGAAAGCCAACCGGTTGGCCGATGGTTTGCGGCAATTGATACGCCACTACCAACGGCCTTGGATCGTTTCTCAGCTGGGTGCCCGCCTTGAGCTGCAATTTCGTTCCTCACCTGCTCGCAACGCCCAAGATATTCGCGACACCGACAACGAGGCTTTGCAAAGTTACCTGCATTTGTACATGCTCAACCGAGGGGTGGTTCTCACGCCCTTTCACAACATGATGTTGTGTTCGCCCAGCACCAGCAATGAAGCCGTCTTGTTGTTGTTGGAGGTGTTTGAATCTTGGTTGTTGTCTCTGGAATCGCCCGCTTGAGTCAACCAAACCCTTTGAATGCGCTTCATAACTTTACATAGCTGTTACACAGCAAGAACACTGGCTTTGCAAGTGAGGTTGACACTGCGTCTGTGCTTGAAAGGTATTCAAGTATTCACTCAACCACAGGGGGAAATATGTCACATCAAACCATTTCTAAACAACTCAAAACCGCGTTGATCACTGCCGGAATGAGCGCCACACTTGCCTTGATATCTGCCAACGCTTGGTCTTCTGAGGGCAGGTCATACGAAGACAAGCAAGCTGGTGATCGATCCAGTCACCACGAAAAAGAAGACCATGGCTCTAAACACCAGGGTCGAATGGTGAAGAAAATGGATGAGCTCAAGACCACATTGAATTTGCGTGCTGATCAAGCAACTGCTTGGGAGGCGTTTGCTGGCGCCATGGTCAAGGAGCGAGATCACAAAAAAAACGATAGAAAGGCCCAAAAAGAGCGGTTCAAAAGCATGAATACCCTGGAGCGTTTGGCTTGGATGCAAGCCATGTCAAGTCAACGGGCTGAGTCAATGAATCAAAGAAATGCAGCTATCCGACAGTTTTATGGTGCACTCGATGCGCAACAGAAAACCAGTTTCGATGAGGTCTTTTGGTCGCGCATGGGACCCCGCCACGGCAAAAGACACGATTAAAGCAACCGCAGAAATACCCAGACGTGGTTGATGCCACGCATACAACCCCGTGCTCGCACGGGGTTTTTTGTTTTCAAGGAAATCCTGCCTGCTCAAGCCAGCATGTGCTGCCGCAGAGCAAAAATAATCAGAACAACTCAGGGGATAAGTTTTGAGTAAAGGTTATTTTGTCCACAGGCCTACCGTGAATACAAGGGTTATTCAAGATATGTTCTGATTCAGTTGGTCCCTGATACACAAGTTTTTTTATTGTTAAGTATTTGTTTATAAAAGGTTTTTTTAGGTTTTGCACAGTTTTCACGCTGCTCTACTACTACGACTACTTTAAATATCAAAAGATGTTATTCAGGTAGTACAACAAGTTGACGATGCATTTTCCATTGATTCGGTCTTGATGGGACAATAACGGGTTGTCGTTTGATCTGTGTGGTTATGAAATATCCTGTTCATTTTGATGTGATCGTAGTGGGTGGTGGTCATGCCGGTACCGAAGCTGCATTGGCCAGTGCTCGGATGGGATGTCAAACTCTGTTGTTGACCCATAACATCGAAACCTTGGGTCAAATGAGTTGTAATCCGTCGATTGGCGGTATTGGCAAAGGACATTTGGTCAAAGAGGTAGATGCTCTTGGTGGCGTCATGGGCATTGCAACTGACCATGCTGGGATCCAATTCAGAATTTTGAATAGTTCCAAAGGCCCCGCAGTAAGGGCCACAAGGGCACAAGCCGATCGCATTCGTTACAAGGCTTATGTTCGCCATCAATTAGAGAATCAAGCGAACTTACAGATTTTTCAGCAGTCAGCAGATGATCTGCTGATGCAAGGTGACCGAGTGGTCGGTGTTGTCACCAAAATTGGTATTGTCTTTTCGTCGCAGACTGTGGTGCTCACGGCAGGAACGTTTTTGGATGGCGTCATTCATGTGGGTTTGGAACACCATGCAGGTGGCAGGGCGGGTGATGAGCCTGCAGTTTCACTGGCACATCGATTAAGAGAATTGAACCTACCCAGAGGCAGACTCAAAACAGGAACGCCACCCAGATTGGATGGAAGAAGCATTGATTTTTCCAAATGCGCCGTTCAACCAGGTGATGGGATGCCCGGTGGATTGAACGAAGACAAGCCGTTGCCTGTTTTTAGTTTTATGGGAACACCTGACATGCATCCACAACAGATGCCATGTTGGATCACGCACACCAATGAGCAGACGCACGAGATCATTCGGTCTGGTTTTGATCGCAGTCCCATGTTCACTGGGAAAATCGATGGCATAGGGCCTCGCTATTGTCCGAGCGTAGAAGACAAAATCAATCGCTTCGCCGACAAAAACAGCCACCAAATTTTCTTGGAGCCAGAGGGTTTAGATACCCATGAGATTTACCCCAACGGCATTTCGACGAGTCTGCCATTTGATATTCAATATGATTTGGTACGGTCCATTGCTGGCTTAGAGAACGCTGTGATTGTCAGGCCAGGCTATGCGATTGAATACGATTATTTTGATCCAACGGGTTTAAAGACCTCGTTCGAGAGCAAATCAATCGCAGGCTTGTTCATGGCAGGTCAAATCAACGGCACAACAGGTTATGAAGAAGCTGCTGCCCAGGGCTTGTTTGCGGGGATGAATGCAGCTTTACAAGTCCGCGGCGAACAAGCCTGGTGTCCTGCCAGAGATCAGGCATATTTGGGTGTGTTGGTGGATGATTTGGTCACCAAGGGCGTGAGCGAACCCTATCGAATGTTTACCAGCCGAGCCGAGTACCGGTTGCAGTTGAGAGAAGACAACGCAGACTTGCGCCTGACAGAGAAGGGTAGGGCGCTGGGTTTGGTGAGCGATCGCCAATGGGATGTGTTTTGCCGAAAGCAAGATGCCATTGCGCAAGAGTCACAGCGTTTAGCCAGCACTTGGGTGAGGCCACAAAGTTTGAACCCGGGTGAGGCGGAGCGCGTGCTGGGCCAAGCCATAGAGCATGAGTATTCATTGGCTGATTTGTTGAAGCGACCCAACGTTTCTTACGTTGAACTAATGGGAATGAACGCGGGAGAATTTTCACCAAGCCACCCGCTGTTGATTGTTTCACGTGAAACACACAGTGAACTAGAGGTGCAAATTAGCCAACAGGCTTTGGAACAAGTAGAGATTTCTGCCAAATATGCAGGGTACATTCAACGCCAAAAGGATGAGGTCAAGAGGGCAGCACACTTTGAAAAGTTGGTTTTACCAGCGGGTGTTGATTACATGGCTATATCAGCACTCAGTATTGAGGTGAGGCAAAAACTTCAAAAGATGCAGCCAGAGACCTTGGGCCAAGCCAGCCGGATTTCTGGTGTGACGCCAGCAGCTATTTCTTTGCTCTTGGTTCATCTGAAAAAGCTTGGATTCAAAGTTAGCCCAGGTGCAGAAGAAACTTTGGTATGAATTCTGATTCAGCCGTCAATTTGCAAAGAGAAAAAGACATAGAGTCCCTTGGGCTGTCTTTGTCGGATCGTGAGCTCAGCGCCATCTATGAGTATCTATCGAGGTTGGCTAAATGGAATCAAGTCTATAACCTGACAGCCATCAAAGATCCTAGAGATATGTGGAGCCATCACATCATGGACTGTTTATCTGTGATTGCTCCTTTGCGCAGACAGCGCGCCGAAGTGAATCAGGTTCTTGATGTGGGGTCCGGCGGTGGGTTGCCTGGGGTCATTTTGTCGATTATGGGCGTCGGGCAAAGCGTCACTTGCGTAGATGCCGTGGGTAAAAAGGCGGCATTTGTGAATCAACTTGCGACAGTGCTGACTGGATTGCCAGCTCGGCTGGTTGGTAAGCACAGTCGGGTTGAGCAGTTGCAAGGCTCTTTTGATCTGATCACATCAAGAGCATTCTCCTCTCTCAAAGACCTGACAGCACTGACGCATCATCTATTGGCCCCCGATGGTGTGTGGATGGCGATGAAGGGCAAGCGGCCTGATGATGAAATCGCCGATTTACCTAGCTATGTCAAAGTGTTTCACGTGGAACAATTGGAGGTTCCTGGTTTGAATCAAGACCGCTGTCTGGTCTGGATGCGGGCCGCGTGAATACCAATTCGAGAGATCAATCGGTTTTCTACTAAACTCGGTGTCTCACCCAAACCGACAAACAGGTTTGCATAATACGAAGTAGGTTCTATGGCTAAGATTTTTTGCGTTGCCAATCAAAAGGGTGGTGTGGGTAAGACCACAACCACTGTTAACTTGTGTGCTGGCTTAGCCAAAATAGGTCAAAGGGTTTTGTTGATTGATCTGGATCCTCAGGGCAATGCCACGATGGGGTCGGGCATCGATAAGCGCAACCTCGAGCACTCAGTGTATGAGGTGTTGCTCGACGACACCCCAATCGACGTCGCCCGTGTTCACAGTGATGCGTGCGGTTACGACGTCTTGGGGGCTAACCGCGATCTGGCAGGGGCAGAGGTTGAATTGGTCA
>CBFIFT010000040.1:0-8660 GCA_965661935.1 Burkholderiaceae bacterium
ACGACTACGGCAAAGGGTTGGCTGATTCCATCAAGACCAACTTTGAAGGCAAAGGCGGCAAAGTCACCATCTACGCTTCGCATGAAGATGGCAAGGGCGACTACACCGCTGAAGTCGGCGCACTGGCCTCAGGCGGTGGCGACATTTTGATCGTGGTGGGTTATTTGGACCAGGGTGGCCGCGGCATCATCCGCAGCGCTTTGGACACTGGCGCATTCGATAGCTTCTTCTTGCCTGACGCGATGATCGGCGAAAGCTTGACCCAAGCGATTGGCTCTGGCTTGAATGGCTCATTCGGCGTGGTTCCCGGTACCGATAGCCCGGGTGCTGCGAAGTACGATGAGCTGACTCAAAAAGCTGGCTTCAAGAACGGCCCCTATTCACCTGAGTCATATGACGCCGCTGCCTTGACCCTGTTGGCCATGCAAGCAGCCAAGAGCACCGACAGCGAAAAAGTGAAAATGAAGGTCCGCGATGTTGCGAACGCGCCTGGCTTCAAGATTTTCCCAGGTGAGTTGGCTATTGGCCTCAAGATGTTGGCCGAAGGCAAAGACATCGACTACGTTGGAGCCACGGCAGTCGAGTTGATCGGCCCTGGTGAAAGCGCTGGTAACTACCGCACCGTGGAAGTCAAGGGCGGTAAGTTCGAGACCACTGGCTTCCGTTGATCCACCTTTAAAAAGCATGTTCAATGCGGCCTGAGGTCAACCCTCAGCCGCTTGAGCCTAACAGTTGACGGCCCTCGCCAGAAGCCAGGGCCGTTTCTTTTTTCGCCGTTGCGTCCAAGCGCGGCGCAACACATCATGATTGAAGTCAAAAACCTCAAGATGTACTTCGGCGGCATCCATGCCGTCGACGATGTGTCTTTGACGATTCAAACCGGCAAAATCACAGGCTTGATTGGCCCCAACGGAGCGGGCAAGTCAACGCTGTTCAATGTGATTGCTGGGCACTACAAACCCACTTCGGGTCAGGTGTTGTTGGACGGCGATGACATCACCGGCCTGTCACCGCACGAGTTGTTTGGCCGCGGCATGCTGCGCACCTTTCAAATTGCCCACGAGTTCTCGACCCTGACTGTGCGTGAGAACTTGATGATGGTGCCGCCGCGACAGACGGGGGAGAGCCTTTTGGGCGCTTGGTTGCAACCCGGGCGCGTGCGCGCTGAGGAAGAGCAGGTGCGTGAGAAGGCCAATGACGTGATCGAGTTTCTAGAAATTGGACACGTGGCAGATGAGTTGGCGGGCAATCTCTCAGGCGGTCAAAAGAAACTGCTGGAATTGGGCCGAACGATGATGACCGATGCCAAGATCGTCTTTTTGGACGAGGTTGGGGCTGGCGTGAATCGCACGCTGCTCAATACTTTGGGCGACGCCATCATTCGATTGAACCAAGACCGCGGCTACACCTTTTGCATGGTTGAACACGATATGGACTTCATTGGCCGTTTGTGCGATCCCGTCATCGTCATGGCAGAAGGCCACGTACTGGCCGAAGGCTCGGCTCAAGAAGTGATGGCCAATGAGCAAGTCATCGAGGCCTATTTAGGTCGCGGTTTGAAAAATAAGTGAGGCGGCCATGAGCTTTTTAATTGGCGAGAATATGACGGGCGGCTATGGCGGCGCAGACATCCTGCAGGGCTGCACCATAGCTGTTGAGCAAGGCGAGATCGCTGTCATTGTGGGGCCCAATGGTGCGGGTAAGTCAACGGCGATGAAGGCCATTTTTGGTATGTTGAACTTGCGCGAGGGCAGTGTTCGCATGAACGGCGAAGACATCACGCGCTTGTCGCCGCAAGACCGAGTCAACAAGGGCATGGGCTTCGTACCCCAGACACACAACGTATTCACGTCGATGTCGGTCGAAGAGAACTTAGAGATGGGTGCGTTCATTCGCCGCGATGATTTTTCAGACACCATGGAGCAGGTCTACGAGCTGTTCCCTATCTTGAAGGAAAAGAGAAGACAGCCCGCTGGCCAACTCTCTGGCGGGCAGCGCCAACAAGTTGCAGTCGGTCGGGCGTTGATGACTCAGCCCAAGGTGCTGATGCTTGATGAACCCACGGCGGGGGTATCACCCATCGTGATGGATGAGTTGTTTGATCGCATCATTGAAATCGCTCGCACTGGCATCGCCATTTTGATGGTTGAGCAAAACGCCAAGCAAGCACTCAACATCGCTGACAAAGGCTACGTGTTGGTGCAAGGCGCCAACCGATTCACCGACACTGGCGAGGCATTGATGGCCGACCCAGAGGTTCGCCGAACTTTCTTAGGGGGCTGACCATGGAAGATATTTTGAACAGTTTCATCTTGTTGATGAACTTCGTGATCATTCCTGCCACTTCTTATGGCAGCCAGCTGGCTTTGGGCGCATTGGGCGTGACTTTGGTTTACGGCATTTTGCGGTTTTCCAACTTTGCTCATGGCGACACGATGGCGTTTGGCACGATGGTCACAATTTTGGTGACATGGTGGTTCCAGTCGATGGGATTGAGTTTGGGCTTCTTGCCCACAGCCCTGTTGGCTTTGCCTTTTTCAATCGTGGTCACCATGTTGTTGGTGCTGTTTGTAGACAAGACGGTCTACCAATACCACCGAAAAATGCGTGCCCCGCCGGTGGTTTTCTTGATCTCATCGATCGGCGTGATGTTTGTATTGAATGGATTGGTGCGCTTCATCATCGGCACTGGGGATCAACGCTTCGGCGATGGCGAGCGGTTCATCATGGGCGCGTTTGAGTTCAAGCGCCTGACGGGGCTGGCTGAGGGCTTGGCTTTCAAAACGTCTCAAGCGCTGACCATCGTCACCGCGGTCGTGGTTGTGGTGGCTTTGTTCTGGTTTTTGGAACGCACGCGCGCTGGCAAATCGATGCGGGCTTTCTCAGACAACGAGGACTTGGCGCTGCTGTCAGGCATCAACCCAGAGCGTGTGGTCATGATCACTTGGCTGATCTCTGCAACCTTGGCCACCATTGCTGGGGTCTTGTACGGATTGGACAAAGGCTTCAAGCCCTTCACCTACATGCAACTGTTGCTGCCCATCTTTGCGGCAGCCATTGTCGGAGGTTTGGGCAACCCGTTGGGTGCCATTGCTGGCGGTTTTGTGATTGCTTTCTCTGAGGTCACCGTGACCTATGCCTATAAGAAATTTTTGACTTATTGGTTGCCTGATGCTTGGGCGCCCGATGGCTTGGTGCAGTTGCTGTCAACAGACTACAAGTTCGCGGTGTCGTTTGTGATTTTGGTGTTGGTGCTGTTGATTCGGCCCACCGGTATTTTTGCGGGGAAATCGGTATGACCCAACGTACAACTATGCAGGCGATGGCCTTGTTTGCGTTCATTGCCACGGCGCTGGTTGCCGTGGGCGTGTTGCAGAGCTGGTCGCTGTCTTTGACGATTTTGAACTACTGTTTGATCGCATCCATCATGGCGCTGGGGCTGAACGTGCAGTGGGGCTATGCTGGTCTGTTTAACGTGGGCTTGATGGGTTTTGCCGCCCTGGGTGGCGTGGCCGGCGTGCTGGTCTCGATGCAACCTGTCGCCCCCGCTTGGCAAGCCGGAGGAACTGGTGTTCTCTTGGCCTTGGTGGTTTTGGTGGCGACGATCTTGGTCGCGCTGGCTGTTTATCGAGGCATGGCCAAAGGCGCTAAGCGTGCCTATGCCTTAACCGCGGTCATTGTGGTTGGCTTTTTTGCGTTTCGCGCGGTGTTTGATCCTGCAGTTGAGGCCATTGAATCAGTCAACCCTGCGCAGACTGGGTTTCTAGGCGGCTTGGGTTTGCCGATTGTTTTGGCCTGGGTCGTGGGCGGAGTGTTGGCCGCAGGCGTTGCGTGGGTGATCGGAAAAATCACCTTGGGCCTGCGCTCGGATTACCTGGCGATTGCCACTTTGGGTATTTCTGAAATCATCATTGCCGTACTCAAAAATGAAGAGTGGCTGACGCGGGGAGTTAAAAACGTCAACGGGCTTCCGCGGCCTGTGCCCTATGAGGTCGATTTGCAAGCGGCCACGTGGGTGCAGTCATGGTCTGAACGATTGGGCGTGTCGGTGCAAGACTTCTCTTCGATCTACGTTAAGTTGCTGTACGCGGGCATGGCGATAGCGGTACTCGCCGGCTTGTTGTGGTTGGCGCAGACGGCGCTGCGTTCACCTTGGGGGCGCATGATGCACGCCATTCGCGACAACGAGGCAGCGGCTGAGGCCATGGGCAAGCATGTGACGGGTCGTCACTTGCAAGTCTTTGTTTTGGGCTCTGCGATTGTTGGTATTGCTGGTGCCATGATGACCACAATGGACGGCCAGTTCACCCCCACTTCGTATAACCCGCTCAGGTTCACATTTTTGATCTGGGTGATGGTGATTGTGGGCGGCTCGGGCAACAACCTTGGGTCTATTTTGGGTGGCTTTTTGATCTGGTTCTTCTGGGTCGAGGCCGAGCCCATCGGCCATTGGTTGCTGAGCATGCTGACGTCTGGCATGGATCCCTCGCACCCTTGGCGTGCCCAGCTGCTAGACAGTGCAGCCCATATGCGCCTGATCACCATGGGGCTCATTTTGCTGATCACTTTGCGTTTCAGACCGCGCGGCGTGCTGCCTGAATCCGCGCAGCGCGCACGCACCAAACACTGATATTTGATCAGCGCCCGATCAACCTTTGAGCGAAAGCAACACCGCTCAAAGGTTGGTCTTAAACCCCTCGCGCGCGGTTGGCGTGAAAAGCCTTCACGAAGTCACCCAAGGTGCCGGCGTCCAAGGCATCGCGAATCTCTTGCATCAGGTTGAGGTAGTAGTGCAAATTGTGGATACTCGCTAGCATGGGCGAAAGCATTTCACCGCAGCGATCCAAATGGTGCAGGTAGGCCCTTGAGAAGCCTCCCACCACGGTGCCGTCAGCCCGCGTTTCACCTCGGCAGGTGTAGCAGGTGCAGGTTTCGTCGATGGGGCCGTCATCGAATTTGTGTTTGGCGTTGCGAATCTTGACGTCGCCAAAGCGCGTGAACATGTGGCCGTTGCGCGCGTTGCGGGTTGGCATGACGCAGTCGAACATGTCGATTCCATTGAGCACGCCCTCAACCAAATCTTCGGGTGTACCAACGCCCATCAAGTAGTGCGGTTTGTTCGCCGGCAACAGCGGCCCAATGTGGCGCAGTACCCGAAGCATGTCTTCTTTGGGTTCGCCCACACTGACGCCGCCGACCGCGATACCCGGTGTGTCTAGTTCGTTGAGCGCCTGCAATGACTCTGCACGCAGATTTTCGAACATGCCACCTTGAACAATCGCAAAGAGGGCGTTGGGATTGCCCAATCGCTCAAACTCGGCTTGACTGCGGTGTGCCCAGCGCAGGCTCATTTCCATGGACTTTCGGGCTTGGGCTTCGGTGGTGATTTGGCCCTTTGTCTTTTTCTCAACCGACAAATAAGGCGTGCATTCGTCTAGCTGCATGACGATGTCCGAATTCAGTGCGGTCTGAATTTGCATGCTGATCTCGGGGCTGAGAAACAACTTGTCACCGTTGATGGGTGAGGCGAAGTGAACGCCTTCCTCGGTGATCTTGCGCATCTCGCCAAGGGACCACACCTGAAAACCGCCTGAGTCGGTCAGGATGGGCTTGTGCCACTGTTCGAACTGGTGCAAGCCGCCGAATCGCTGTATCACGTCGAGGCCAGGTCGCAGCCAAAGGTGAAATGTGTTGCCCAAAATGATTTGCGCGTTCATGTCGTGCAAACTGCTGGGCATGACCCCTTTGACGGTTCCGTAGGTGCCGACAGGCATGAAAATCGGGGTTTGGATCACACCGTGGTTGAGTGTGAGTTGGCCGCGGCGCGCATGAGAGCCTGCCTGGTTGGGGCCACCTTGATCGGTTGCAAGAATGTCAAATTTCAGCATGTGTGCGTTGTCCTCTATGGCGTAAGTCACAGTTTTCGCATGACTCAAGCCTTATCGATGGGTGCGGCGTGTGAGCCACATGGCGTCGCCGTAGCTAAAGAAGCGATAGCGCTGCTCAATGGCGTGGGCATAGAGTTTGTGCATGTGCTCATGGCCTGTGAAGGCGCTGACCAACATCAACAGCGTCGACTTGGGCAGGTGAAAGTTGGTGACCAGTGCGTCAACGCATTGGTAGGCGTAGCCCGGTTTGATAAAGATGGCGGTGTCGCCTGCGGTTAGACCGGTCTGGGCCCAAGACTCTAGTGTGCGCACGGTGGTGGTGCCGACTGCGATGATGCGACCGCCGCGTGCGCGGCAAGCCTGAATTGCCTCGATCGTTGAAGTGGGAATCTGGTACCACTCGGAGTGCATGTGGTGGTCTTCAATTTTTTCGACTTGCACGGGGGCAAAGGTGCCAGCCCCAACATGGAGCGTCACACTTGCCGATTCGACGCCCATGGCTTTGATTTCTGCTAGCAATGCTTCATCAAAATGCAAAGCTGCAGTTGGCGCAGCGACGGCGCCAGGGTGTTTGGCGAAAACGGTTTGGTAACGGTCTGCGTCTTCGGCTTGGTCTTCGTGCGTGATGTAGGGCGGCAACGGTACATGACCATAACGCTCCATGAGTTCGTAGGCATCCCCACTCAGGCGAAAGCGAAACAGGCGACCCTGCTCATCGGGCCATCGACCCAATACCTCGGCGGTGAAGCCGACCTGCGGGGTCGCCGGCGAATGCCCTGCCATATGGATGACGCTACCGACGTTGGGCTTGCGACTGACCTTGATGTGACCAACCACTTCTTGGGCTGGCGTGCCGCTGAGCGCGGGGAGGACGCGTTCGATCAAAATTTCGACTTGACCACCACTGGGCTTGAAGCCAAACAGACGCGCCTTGATGACTTTTGTGTCGTTGAAAACGAGCAAGTCACCCGCCTTGAGCAGCTGCGGCAGCTGATGAAAATAAAGGTCCTGCGGGGTATCGCTTTGCCCGTTCAACAAACGAGAGCCCGTGCGTGTGGGCGCGGGGTGTTGGGCGATGAGGGCCTCATCTAGTTCGAAATCGAAATCACTGAGTTGGTAGTTCACGGGAGCGGTCGAATGTGCGGGATAACGTCCATTGTCGCCTAAGCACAGGCCAAATTCGTTCACAATCTGTGAATGCCCAAGTCGGCCCAATCTTCAGCCTCAGTACCCGCCAAACGGCGCAGCGCTCCTCAATTGGCCTTGGAGCGTTTGGGGTTGAGGCGCCCGATCGACTTGGCTTTGCATGTTCCGCTGAGGTACGAGGACGAAACCCAGATCCAGTCCTTAAGCCCTTCGCTGGCTGGGCAAACCGTGCAATTCATCGGGGTGGTGGTTCGCAACGATGTAGCGTATCGGCCTCGTCGTCAGTTACAGGTGACAGTGCAAGACGGTGAGTACACCTGCAAGCTTCGCTTTTTTAATTTTTACGGCAACCAGCAAAAAATGATGGCTGTTGGCCGAGCGTTGCGGGTGCGAGGTGAGCTCAAGGCGAATGCGCTGGGCCTAGAGATGGTGCATCCAAGCGCCAAACCGGCTGAAGAGGCCGTGCCCCAAACCTTGACCCCCGTTTATCCAACCACCGCTGGGCTGCCGCAGGCCTATTTGCGCAAGGCCGTGGTCAGTGCGCTGGCTCGATGCGACTGGTCCGAAACGGTGCCCGAACAGAGCTGGGCTGCCTTAGGCGGCGCCAGGTGGGGGCTCTCAGAGGCTTTGCATCATTTGCATCAGCCGCCACCAGAAACCCTGTTGAGTGCGATTGAAGACCGCACCCACCCGGCGTGGACGCGTCTGAAGGCTGAAGAGTTGCTGGCGCAACAGCTGGCGCAATGGAAGGCACGCCAAGAGCGCGATAGCCAGCACGCACCCGTGTTATCGGCGCCCATGCGCCAACTGTCCGATGCATTGCTGGCACAGCTACCATTTGCATTGACCGATGCACAGGCTCGGGTCTGCCAAGAGATCGAGCAGGACTTGGCGCGTCACATGCCTATGAATCGGTTGCTGCAAGGGGACGTGGGCGCTGGCAAAACTGTGGTGGCGGCTTTGGCTGCGTGCATTGCCATGGAGTCTGGTTGGCAGTGCGCCTTGATGGCGCCGACAGAAATCCTCGCAGAGCAGCACTTTCAAAAACTCATTCAATGGATGCAGCCTGTGTTGCAGCGGCAGGGCCGTCAAGTCGCTTGGTTGGTTGGAACCCAAAAGAAAAAAGAGCGCGAGGCCATGCTCCAAGCGGTGCGGACCGGCGAGGCCGCCTTGGTGGTGGGAACGCACGCACTGATTCAAGATAGCGTGGCATTTCGTCAATTGGGGCTGGTCATTGTTGACGAACAACACCGTTTCGGCGTTGAGCAGCGACTGACTTTGAGGCGCAAACTGAGTCGCCCTGATGCCAGCGGAGGCCGCCCGCAAGAGCCGCACATGTTGATGATGACCGCGACGCCGATTCCACGCACATTGGCCATGACGTTGTATGCAGACTTAGACGTGTCGGTGCTTGACGAATTGCCGCCGGGGCGCACCCCCGTGGTGACGCGGACCATATCGAACACCCGCCGACCCGAAGTGATGCAGCGCATCGTGGGTCAAATAGAAGCGGGAAGGCAGGCCTACTGGGTTTGTCCATTGATTGAGGACAGCGAAGCGTTGGATTTGCAAAGCGCCACCCAAGCCTATGCGCAGTTGTGTGAGGTGTTGGGGCAGTCGCCTTGT
>CBFIFT010000040.1:8670-13947 GCA_965661935.1 Burkholderiaceae bacterium
GCAACCCGCAGAAAAAAAAGCCATCATGGCCGAGTTTGCGGCAGGGCGCATTGGTGTGTTGGTCAGCACCACTGTGATCGAGGTGGGGGTCGACGTACCCAATGCCTCGTTGATGGTGATTGAGCACGCCGAACGGTTCGGTCTGAGTCAGCTGCATCAACTGCGCGGGCGCGTGGGTCGAGGCTCCCAAGCTTCGGCTTGTGTCTTGCTTTATGGCCCTCAATTGGGGGCGATCGCTAAGCAAAGGTTGCAGGCCATGGTCCACAGCAACGACGGGTTCGAGTTGGCCAGAATTGACCTATCGCTGCGCGGCCCAGGTGAGTTCTTAGGCGCCAAGCAATCAGGTGCAGCTTTGCTGCGCTTTGCGGACTTAGAGCATGACGGGCAACTGCTGGACTGGGCCAGAGAGCAGGCCCCTTGCATTTGGCGCCAAAGCCCGGCGATGGCCAAGGACCACATCGAGCGATGGTTGGGCGCCAAGACAGAATTCATGAAGGCTTGAAAACATGACATTGACTGAATTGAAATACATCGTGGCCGTCGCTCGCGAGCGCCACTTTGGCAAAGCCGCGGAGAGTTGCCATGTCTCGCAACCCACGCTCTCCGTGGCCATCAAAAAATTGGAGGACGAGCTGGGCGTGCGCTTGTTTGAGCGCCACGCCAGCGATGTCACGGTGACGCCGCTAGGCGATGAAATCATTCGCCAAGCCCAAAGCGTGCTTGAGCAGGCCCAGGGCATCAAAGAAATTGCAAAACGCGGACAAGACCCATTGGCTGGCCCCTTGCGCTTGGGCGTGATCTACACCATTGCACCGTATTTGTTGCCCAATTTGGTGAGAAAGGTGATCGAGCGCACGCCGCAAATGCCGCTGATCCTGCAAGAAAACTTCACGGTGCGCTTGCTCGAACAGTTGCGCTTGGGCGAAATCGATTGCGCCATATTGGCGGAGCCATTTCCAGCCCATCAATTGGCCACTTTGCCGCTTTATGACGAGCCCTTTTGGGCTGCGGTTCCAGCCCAGCACGAGCTGTCAAGCCGCCAGTCGGTGAGTGCAGAGCTGTTGAAGCGCGAAACCATGCTGTTGCTGGCCAATGGCCATTGTTTCCGGGACCACGTCCTTGAGGTTTGTCCCGAGTTTGGACATTTCGCAGCTGGCGGTGAGGGAATCAGCCGCGGTTTTGAAGGGTCCTCACTTGAAACCATCAAGCACATGGTGGCCGCAGGCATGGGCGTGACCCTGGTGCCTAGGCTGTCCGTGCCACCAACCAGCGTGCAAGCGTCCGCTGGAGCAGAAGCCCCACAGCTCGATCCGTCGTGGTCCCATTGGCAATACGTGCGTTACCTTCCGTTCGAGGGTGAAGAGCCAACTCGACGGGTGGTGCTGGCTTGGCGCAAGAGCTTCACGCGCACAGAAGCCATTGATGCCTTGCACCAGGCGGTCATAGACTCCGACTTGACGGGGGTAAAGCTATGCACCGCGTAAATGCTGCGCCCAAGTGGCGCCTATACCTTGATTTGATCCGCTGGGATCGTCCCGCCGGATGGCTGCTGCTGTTGTGGCCGACCTTGGCCGCCTTGTGGGTCGCGGCGGACGGCTTTCCGGGCTGGCACTTGGTGGGTGTATTCGCAATGGGAACGGTGCTTATGCGCAGCGCAGGGTGCTGTGTGAACGATGTCGCCGATCGAGATTTTGACAAACACGTCAAGCGCACGGCTCAGCGCCCTGTGACAACCGGTGCAGTTGGTGTGCGAGAGGCCCTCGTCTTGGGCGCTTTGTTGGCTTTGGCGGCTTTTGGGCTGGTGTTGACCACCAATCCCGTGGCGGTCGCCTGGTCATTTGTCGCGTTAGGCGTTGCGGTGATCTACCCATTTTCAAAGCGGTGGTTTGTGATGCCACAGGCCGTCTTGGGGGTGGCCTTTTCTTTTGGTATTCCGATGGCCTTTGCGGCAGTCTGGGCTGATGGTCAGGTCTGGCAAGGCTGGGCCCACGCGTGGCATACCGTTCCGGCGCTCGCATGGTGGTTGTTGCTGGTCAATTTGTTTTGGGTATTGGCCTATGACACAGAGTACGCCATGGTGGATCGAGACGATGACATCCATTTGGGCATCCAAACAGCGGCGATCACCCTTGGGCGCTGGGATGTGGCCATGGTGATGCTGTTTTATGTCGTTCACTTGACTGGATGGACCCTCGCACTCGGACTGACTGAGGCGCCACTGTGGTGGCTGACTTTGGCGGTTGCAGCGCTGCAGGTCGCGTGGCATTTTGCGCTGATTCGGCAGCGCGAGCGTGCCGGCTGTTTTCGCGCGTTTCGCTTGAACCACTGGCTGGGGCTGACCTTGTTCATCGGGGTCGTGATGACGCGGTGACCTTGTTGCTTGGCCCTCTTGTCGGGCCGCCCCCGCGCCGCAACCCTAGTTGCCGCTCTTGATGCGATCAATCATCAAAGGCAGCGCCTAGCTCACGCGCACGCTGAGCACAGGCGTGCATGGCCTTCTGAATGGTCGCATCCACTTGACCTGCCCGCATGACCTCGAGTGCTTCGTGGGTGGCACCTCCCTTCGAGGTCACGCGCTCGCGCAAAGTGGCTGGGGACTCTTCGCTTTGCTCAGCCAGCAATGCAGCGCCTTTGAGTGTGGCGATGGCCAGCTGTTTGGCCGCTGCGGGGTCCAACCCGAGGTCCGCGCCTCCCGCCAACATGGCCTCTAGCCAATAGAACACGTAGGCGGGCCCCGACCCGGAGACTGCTGTGACCGCTTCTAGCAGCGCTTCATCATCTACCCAAAGTACCAAACCTGTGGATGCCAGCAAGTCAGCCACCAGCGTGCGCTCGGCGACAGACACCTCAGGCAGCGCAAACAGCGCGGTGGCCCCGGCCCCAACCAAGGCCGGGGTGTTGGGCATGGCGCGGACCCACCGGCTGCTGCCCAGGCAGCTAGCGAGGCTGGTGCAGGTCACCCCAGCGGCGACACTCACGTGCAGGGCCTGTTCTCCGCAAAAACGGCGGTTGTTCAAAGCAACAGACTTGAAAACCTGAGGCTTGACAGCCCAGACCACCAAGTCTGCCGACTTGAGTTCATCGTTGGCTTCTGTGGCGCCGCGAACGCCCCAAGTCTCACGGAGTTTGGCCAGTTGGTCAGCATTTGGGTCTATCACCAAAATCTGATCCCCAGCGACGCCGTGCTTCACGCAGCCGCCGATGATGGCACTTGCCATATTGCCGCCACCAACAAATGCGATGCGAAGTTTGGATAAGTTCACTGGTGAGCCCCTTTCGACACGTACTTTGTTTCACAACAAAGGGCGCATAACCCTTTTGCCGCCATGTTAGCGGAGCTGGAGTGTCGCATTTTTGCCGCCGGCACAAAATTTTTTCATCCCCGCGTTGACTCACTCGAAAATACTGGGCTAGAATACGCGGCTTCGCTCCGAATAGGGCCTTTGTGAATTCACTGGGTGCTTGTCGAGCGGAGATATCAAATCTACCGCCCACCGAAGCAGCGGCAGCCGATCAAACGGCAGCTCAAGCAACGACGGGCCCAAGACTGATTGATCCATCTCATGGTGAGGTTGATTGTTCAAGTTGGGAATACAAAATGATTCAAACGCAATCTCGACTCGATGTTGCTGACAACACGGGCGCTAAGTCCGTGATGTGCATCAAAGTGCTTGGTGGTTCCAAGCGCCGTTATGCATCTGTTGGCGACATCATCAAAGTGAGCATCAAAGAAGCTGCTCCCCGTGGCCGCGTCAAAAAAGGCGAGGTATACAGCGCTGTTGTGGTGCGCACGGCCAAAGGCATTCGTCGTCCAGACGGCGCCTTGATCAAATTTGACGGCAACGCTGCAGTGTTGCTGAACGCCAAGCTGGAGCCAATTGGTACCCGCATCTTCGGCCCTGTCACGCGTGAATTGCGCAACGACAAGTTCATGAAGATCGTGTCATTGGCGCCTGAAGTACTGTAAGAGGCGCACGAAATGAACAAAATTCGCAAAGGCGACGAGGTGATCGTCATCGCTGGGCGGGACAAAGGCAAGCGAGGCAAAGTGATGGCTCGTTTGGACGAGTCGCGCTTGCTGGTTGAAGGTGTCAACCAAGTCAAAAAGCACGTTAAGCCCAATCCTATGGCTGGTGTGCAAGGTGGCATCGTGGACAAGACGGCGGCGATTCATCAGTCCAACGTGGCCATCTACAACGCTGCGTCAAACAAAGCAGACCGTGTTGGTATCAAAACGCTGGAAGACGGCAAAAAAGTGCGCGTCTTTAAGTCCAGCGGCGAAGAAATCAAGGTGGCTTAAAAATGGCACGTTTTGCAGAAATCTACAAAGAAAAAATCGCGCCTGCACTGATGGAGCAATTTGGCTACAAGTCAGTGATGGAAGTTCCCCGCATCAGCAAAATCACGCTGAATATGGGTGTTGGTGAGGCTGTCGCCGACAAAAAAGTCATGGACCACGCTGTGTCTGACCTGACCAAAATTGCAGGCCAGAAGCCAGTCGTGACCGTGTCGCGCAAAGCCATTGCGGGCTTCAAAATCCGTGAAGGTCAGCCCATCGGTTGCATGGTGACGTTGCGCGGCGAGCGGATGTTCGAATTTTTGGATCGTTTCGTCACAGTGGCTTTGCCTCGCGTGCGAGATTTCCGTGGTATCCCTGGCCGCTCTTTTGACGGCCGCGGAAACTACAACGTCGGGGTGAAAGAGCAAATCATTTTCCCCGAAGTCGAATATGACAAAGTCGACGCACTGCGTGGCCTGAACGTGAGCATCACGACCACGGCCAAGTCTGACGAAGAGGCCAAGGCCTTGTTGTCGGCGTTTCGTTTTCCCTTTAAGAACTGAGGTGACGCGTGGCTAAACAAGCATTGCTCCAGCGTGAACTCAAGCGCGCCAAATTGGCGCAAAAGTTCGCCAATAAATACACCGAACTCAAGGCCGTTGCCAACGACGCCAAGCGCTCAGACGACGAGCGCATGGTGGCTCGCCTTGAGCTGCAAAAGCTGCCCCGCAACGCCAACCCCACGCGTCAGCGTGCGCGTTGTGCGATCACCGGGCGTCCCCGCGGTACATTCCGCCTCTTTGGTCTGGGCCGCAGCAAAATTCGCGAGTTGGCTTTCAGTGGTGACATTCCTGGTGTCACCAAGGCCAGCTGGTAAGCGGTAGGAGAACGAACATGAGTATGAGTGATCCTATTGCAGATATGTTGACCCGTATCCGCAATGCGCAAATGGTTGAAAAAGTCACTGTTGCAATGCCTGCCTCCAAAGTGAAGCAAGC
>CBFIFT010000041.1:0-13916 GCA_965661935.1 Burkholderiaceae bacterium
TCGGCTGGGGATGTGTGGGGTGTGGAGTGCGCTCGTGCTCATATGCCGTAGTTTTCGCCAGCGTTTTGCATGGCCTTCTTGATCAAGTCTTTGTTCAGGCGTTCACTCAAAAGTTCAGCCAACTGCAGCACCACTTCGCGCAAATAGGCCCCGCGCTTGAAAGCCACCCGCGCGATGTTGGTGCCAAACATATGTCCGGCAGGGCGCACCGCCAAGTCAGGGTCATGGGCGTCGCCCTCGACGGCCATTTGCGCCACCACGCCCACGCCCATGCCGAGTTTGACGTAGGTTTTGATCACGTCTGAGTCGATGGCTTCGAGTGCGATATTGGGCTTGAGGCCTTGTGCGGCGAACGCCAAGTTCACGCGAGTGCGGCCAGTGAAAGAGGGGTGATAGGTCACCAAAGGGTAGTCAGCCAAGTCTTGCAGCCTGACACGCTCTAAGTCCAACAATGGGTGGCCCAAAGACATCACCAGGACGTGCTGCCACTCGTAGCAAGGCAAAGAAATCAGGCCCTCGTAGTCGGCCAAGCTCTCGGTCGCAATGCCGATGTCTGCGACGTCGTCCAAGAGCATTTTGGCTACTTCTGCAGGTGCGCCTTGGTGCAGGCTGACATTGACTTTGGGGTAGGCCAGGCGCAGCTTAGAGACGGGCGCAGGCAGAACATACCGCGCCTGTGTGTGTGTGGTGGCGATCGAGACCGTACCGCTGTCGTTGTTGGCGTACTGTTGGCCCACACGCTTGAGGTTTTGGACCTCACGCATGATGAGTTCGATGCTTTTGAGCACCTCAGCGCCTGGCTCGGTGACGCGTTTGAGGCGCTTGCCGTGGCGTGCGAAGATTTCGACACCCAACTCATCCTCGAGTTCAATGATGGCCTTGGATACACCTGGCTGAGAGGTGTGCAGGGCTTTAGCCGTCTCGGTCAGGTTGAGGTTGCGTCGAACCGCTTCTTGTACAAATTTAAATTGGTGCAGGTTCACTCAGGCGCCCTTAAAGCCAAAATCAACCCCATTATGCAAGGGATTCGAGCGCGTATCGGACCACGGCATCCTGCACGCCGGGGTGGTCGCCAGCGGGCTTGAGCAACTCGACAGCCAAGTCAGGGTAGGCCTGACGCAGCAAGTTGACGCGCTCGGGCAGGTCATTTCGTATGTGCTTGCCCATGCCAAAAAACAAAGGCACCAGGCGAATTTGGCGAACGCCCTTGACGACCAATGGCGCAACGGCTTGGACCAGGTCTGGCGGGCACAGCTCAAGGTAGGCGCAGGTGACGATGGTTTGTGGGCTGGCTTGGCGCATGCGCTGTGCCATCGATTCAATGTTTTCTTTCCATTCAGGGTCACGAGACCCATGCGACCAAATCACCACCGCCGTTTTGAATGATTGCGTCATCTTCGCAGTACCAGCCACCCAAATGCCGCCAACGAAATGGCGGAGTAAATCAAACTGGGTGAGGCCGCCGCCAACCAAGGTATCCAGCCATGCAGGTTGCCCACAAAGCCAAACAGGTTGTTCAGCAGGTAAAAGCTGATGCCGGTCATCACCCCCAAAAAGACATAGCCTGCAATGCCGCCTTTGCGAAAGTGCAGGTAGCCAAATGGTAAAACCAATATCACCATCACCATGCAACTCATGGGGTAAAACACCTTGCGCCAAAAGTCTATTTGAAAGCGCTGGGCATTCTGACCATTTGCCTTCAGGTGCTCGATATACCGATACAGGTCTAGCGTCCCCATGCGGCGGTTGCGCAGCAACTCGGCCGACACCATGCTCGCCGTCAATTCCGTGCGCCACACCATTGTTTCTGCGGCAGTTTGGCTCAGCGCCGACGCATCTCCGGGTGTGGGGTAGTTGATCACTTGGACTTGTTTGAGCAGCCACTCGCTGGCCTCAGTTAGCTGCGCAGATTGCGCTCTGATCTCTTGAATCAAGCGGCCCTGTCGGTTGAACTCGAAAATGCGCAAAGCTTGGGGTTCACCCGCCGCGTTGAGGGCGCCGACGTTGATGGCTGCGCCACCATTTTCGCGGCTCTCTCGCAACCATGCCCCGGTTCGGCCTGTGCTGATATCGCCCGAGAACTCAGCGCTCAGTAAGGCCTGCTGGCGCTCGGCTGCGGGCACAGCGTAGTCGCCCACCACAAAGGTGGCGGCCCCCATGGCGACGCCCAAGGTCAACAACGTTCTCATGGCCAGCCAGGGCCCTAAACCTCCGGTGCGCAAAACGGTGAATTCAGAGTTTTGGGCCAACCTTGACATCACGAAAACACCGCCAATCAGCAAACAAATCGGCAGCAATGTATAGATGTGGGTCGGCACCCCCAAAGCCAGTTCTCGCGCGATGTCCCATGCGCCATACACCCGGTCTGGGTTACCAACAGCGGGCCTGCCGAGGCGCCTGAGTTCATCGAGCAGGTCAAAAAACGTCATCAGCGTCACAAACCCAGCCAGTGCCCAAGCGGTGGCCAGCATGATTTCGCGCTGAATCAACAACCGCACTGTTTTCATGCCGCTGACCCCGATGTGCGCCGCGACCATGGCAACAAGACACGCCAGCCCCATTGGTGGTGGCGTTGCATCAGCCAAAGCACGGTCAAGACAAAAATGCCGCCGTGCAAGCCCAATAAAGCCGCGCCGAGTCCAACGCGCCCGCTCGCTACCCAGCTCTGGGACAAGGTGGTGAAATTGAAATAAATGATCGCAATCAGCGACGCCATGGCGATGCTTCCCCCGCCACCCATGCGCGGGTTCACGCGGGCGATGGCCAGCCCCAGCAACACCAAATTGGCGCTCAACAAAACCACACCGGCACGCCAAGCCAATTCGCCCTTGGCCCATGCCCTGGGGGTAGACATCAACTCTGAGGTGGACATGGCTGTGGCGCTTGCGCCTCGACGGCTCCCAGCTTCGCTGATCAACTCAGTGCTCAGGGTGGCGAATTGAATCACACGCAAGCCTTGCTCATCGGGCAAATGTTGCACGCGTTCAC
Organism: Burkholderiaceae bacterium; assembly: GCA_965661935.1. GTDB lineage: Bacteria > Pseudomonadota > Gammaproteobacteria > Burkholderiales > Burkholderiaceae_C > RS62. The sequence goes on from CBFIFT010000041.1 coordinate 2,989, forward strand.
CATCCACCAGGTTCAACACCGTGCCGCCCCCCTCGTGGTTCGTCGCACTTGAGCGAGCGGTGATGACCACTTGGGCGCCACTGGACTGGTCAAGCAAAAACAAGCTGTTTGCGACGGTCTCATTTGACGCGTTCTTTTCAACGAAAAACACGCGGTCACCTTTGGCTGACTCTTGAAACTCGCCGGGCGTGACGCGCTCAATATCGGCGCGCTGTTCGAAGCGTTGGCGCAACTCTTGAATCTGGCCATTGGTCCAAGGCCAAACCCACCACTGCAGGGCGGCCACTGCAATCAGCAAAGGCAGGGCGAACTGGTAAAGCGGTGTGACAAAGCGACCCAAGCCCGTGCCGCTGCTGTGCCAGACATCCATTTCGCTGTCGCGGTACATGCGCGAGAGCACGGACACCGTGGCAATGAAGAGCGAGATGCCGATGATGGATGGCATTTGCCCGAGCGCCAAATAGCCCATGACCTCCGCAATGCCTTGCGGGTCAACGCGCCCGACATTGGCGTCGTGCAGGGTGCGCACCAAACGCACCGTCATGGTGATGGTGAATAACACCGCCCACGAGGCCCAAAAACTGCGGGTCAATTCTTTTCGGATCGAAGAATGGAATAACATGGAGGTATCTGTAAATGAAGGGTTAATTATGAACGTGGAAGTCAAGTCGATGGAAATGGGGCAGGCGTCACAGAGCGCCTGCGACGCTTTGGTGGTCTTGGTCGGTGCATCGATTGGCAGTGGCGCTGGGCCCGTCGGCGTTTGGATCAACGCCGCGGCCAAGGCCAAAGACTTTGTGAAAAACGGCGACAGCGTCCAAAGTTACGGTCTCAATGGCGTGAAAGCCAAGCGGGTGGTGGCGGTCCGTGTAGAGGGTGACGATGCGGCGGCTTGGCGCAAAGGCTTGACGCAGGGTTTGGCGGGTTTGGCCAAGCCAAGCATCAAAAAGGTTTGCGTATTTGTCCACGCCAAAGGCTTAGACGCCACGGTTTGGCAGCAATTGGCGACCCAGTCACAAGCGGCTTTTTACAGTTACCAAACCACCAAGTCGGCCACGGCTGTTGCAGCGGTTTCTCGCACTTTGGTGCTCAGCGGATCCATAGACGCAAAGGCTCGCGACGCGGTGAAGACCGGCTTGGCCACTTGGGAGGGTGTCGCTTTGGCTCGCGAGTGGGCCAATCGCCCCGCCAACCACGCCACCCCGACACACCTGGGTGAAGCGGCCAAAGCATTGGGCAAAGCCAAGAACCTGAGCGTTCAAGTGATGGGCCCCGCCGAGGTTCGCAAGCTCAAGATGGGTGCGTTCTTGTCGGTGTCTGAGGGCTCAGAGCAGCCATTGCGCTTCATCGTGATGCAGTACCAGGGCGCGCCCAAGTCAGAGGCTCCCGTGGTGCTCGTGGGCAAGGGTGTGACTTTCGATACGGGTGGCATTTCGCTCAAGCCCGGGCCCGGCATGGACGAGATGAAGTTCGACATGGGTGGTGCGGCCAGCGTGCTGGGCGCCATGAAGTCCATCAGCCTGTTGCAACCCAAAATCAACGTGGTGGCGCTGATACCTGCTTGTGAAAACATGCCAAGTGGCAAGGCCACCAAGCCTGGCGATGTGGTCACCAGCATGAGCGGTCAGACCATTGAAATCCTCAACACGGATGCCGAGGGGCGCTTGATTTTGTGTGACGCGCTCACCTACGCCAAGCGCTTCAAGCCACGCCATGTGATTGACGTGGCCACCCTAACTGGTGCCTGCGTGATCGCACTGGGTCATGTTCGAACGGGCATGTACGCGACGTCGGACGAGCTGGCGCAGTCGCTTCAGTCTGCGGGCGATCGCGTGGCCGACCCGTGCTGGCGCATGCCGTTGGACGACGAGTACGCGCAGGGCCTGAAGTCCAACTTTGCCGACATCCCCAACATCGCGGGTCGCGATGCTGGCTCGGTCACGGCCGCCAAGTTCTTGCAAAAATTCATCGACTACGACTGGGCGCACCTTGACATCGCAGGTACTGCGTGGAACAGCGGTGCCAACAAGGGCGCAACAGGGCGACCTGTCCCCTTGTTGGTTGAGCACGTGTTGTCCCAAGTCGGCAGCAAGGCCGTTGCGGCAGGCAAAGCCACGCGCAAGGCAAGCACGCGCAAACGCTAAGAGGCAACAGGCTTTGACTGCGCTTGACTTTCACTCAGACGTGCAACAGCCGCTGCATTACGCTGCGCGGTTGGTGCGCAAGGCGTCTCAGTTGAAGCAGCCGCTTGTGCTGCTTTGTCACAGTGAGCAACTCGATGCGCTAGAAGAAGCCATCACGGCGTTGGACAAAGCCAGCCTGGTGCCCATGGGGCGCCAGGGCGCGCCCGCAGCGGTGGTTGACAGAAGCCTGATTTTGGTCGCCCACGATGCGCAGGCCATCCCCGCGAGAGGGTGGTTGGTGAACCTCACGCAGACATGGCCAGCAGGCTTTGAAGCGTTTGAGAAAGTGATCGAAGTCATCGCTACCGATGAGGCCTCCGTTCAGGCAGGGCGCGAGCGTTGGGCCCATTACAAGTCCAAGGGCTACCCTCTGGCGCATCGCAAGACCCCTGCCAACGCTTGACGGGGCAAGCCCCGTCGGCCCTGTCGGTTAAAGCGTCAGCTGGCGTGGTCGGAGCCCATGCGTTCTAACTTTCTGAGCAAGGCTGGCCAAGCCACTTGTGAGCCCAAGCCAGCCGTGGCGACTTTCATGACTTCGCTCATGCCAGCCAGAATGGCAGGGTTGACCTGAACCAACTCGCCACCGGCTTGGGCGTCAATTTGGATGCGGCAGGTGTTTTCAAACGTGTACATATTCAAAAACGCATCTGGTATTGAGCCACCCACAGTCAGCAAGCCATGGTTGCGCAACATCAAGTAGTTGTTGTGGCCAAGGTCTTGCTGTAGGCGAGGGCGCTCGTCTGGGCGCAGCGCGACGCCCTCGTAATCGTGGTAGCCCAAAGAGGCCAACACAAAGGTACTTTGCTGACTGATGGGCAACACCCCCGAAGCCTGTGCACTGACGGCCACACCGGCTCGGCTGTGGGTGTGCAGCACGCAGCCGACCTCGGGGCGGGCCTCATGGACGGCGCTGTGGATCACAAAGCCCGCAGGGTTCACGGGGAAGGGCGAGTCCATGAGCTTGTTGCACTCCATGTCCACTTTGACCAAGCTCGATGCGGTGATCTCGTCAAACATCAAGCCGTACGGGTTGATCAAAAACTGGTGCTCACCACCGGTGACCGAATCGGGCAATTTGGCGCTGATGTGCGTGAACACCAGGTCGCTCCACCCATAGGCAGCGACAAGGCGGTAGCAAGCGGCTAGGTCACATCTGATTTGCCACTCTTCTTGGCTGACCACGTTTTGGACGTTGGGGATATTCATGGGGTCTCCTCGTTGTAGGTTTGGGTCGTTGAGAACAGCCATTTTTGCTGCTCAGGCTCGCCTTGTCAGCCCCCCAACTGACAGGCCTTCGTGTCGCTTGCCACGAACCCTGGGGTAAATCTGCAGCGATTGCCAAGTTTCGGGCGCTGGTCGCGTGCGCCTCGGTTGTCCGAGACCGCAGACCCTAGGGTCGGGTGTCGATTTCTAGCTGGCGCAAAAAACGCAGCGCGTGGACGCGGTCGTCGCCGCACATCTCTTTGCTGGGCTGCAGCGCCGCGCACACCAAAGGCCGCTCGGGTCGGCCAAACAATCGGCATTGCAGCGCCTCATCGAGGTGAATGCAGGCTTGCCCCGCTGGCTTGCCCGCCGGTAAGCCGGGCATGGGGCTAGAGATCGAGGGCGCGATGCAACAGGCGGCGCAACCCGGGCGACACGCGTGCTCGGCATGGTGGGGCAATCGGTGCTGGCTGGGCGTTGGGGTATCCATGCCGAGATTGTGGCGTGAAAGGCATGACCGCGCGTGAATGGCGCTGCCCCTTTACACTCGGGGCTGTTCCTTTTTTGTCTCAGGTGCCCCCTTTGTCCGACGTTTCCACGTTCCCCCGCGACGCCAAGCCCATCACCAGCTACCGCCCCTTTTGGGCCAAGCGCTTTGGTGTGGCGCCGTTTTTGCCGACCAGCAAGGCAGAAATGGATGACTTGGGGTGGGACTCATGCGACATCATCATGGTCACCGGCGACGCCTATGTCGACCACCCCAGCTTTGGCATGGGGGTGATCGGCCGAGTCCTCGAAGCACAGGGTTTTCGCGTCGGCATCATCGCTCAGCCCGATTGGAACAGCGCCGAGCCCTTCAAAGTGCTGGGCAAGCCCAACCTGTTTTGGGGTGTGACCGCGGGCAATATGGACTCGATGATCAACCACTACACGGCGGATCGAAAAATTCGACGCGACGACGCTTACACCCCCGGCGGCGTCGCGGGGCGTCGCCCTGACCGCGCGGCCTTGGTGTACGCACAGCGCTGCCGTGAGGCCTTCAAAGACGTGCCCATCATCATGGGCGGCATCGAAGGCAGCTTGCGCCGCATCGCGCACTATGACTATTGGCAAGACAAAGTTCGGCGCTCGATCGTTGTCGATAGCAAATGTGACCTGCTGCTCTATGGCAACGCCGAGCGCGCACTCATTGAGGTTGCCCACCGGCTGGCACAAGGTGAGCCGGTGCAGCAAATCACCGATGTGCGTGGCACGGCTTTTGTGCAGCGTGAGCCGCGCCCTGACTGGGTCGAGATGGACTCCACTGAAGTCGACACGCCCGGTCGAGTCGAGGCGCATTTAAACCCCTATGTGATGACCTCTCAGGCGGATATGTCCTGCGCCACGCCGCCGGCCGATTCACCGGCACTAGAAAGCGGCGAGCAAGTCGTTCGCATCATGCCGAGCTTGCAAGGCAAGGGCGTCAAAGTCCCGGCCAGAGAGCGCACGGTCATTCGCTTGCCATCGTATGAACAAGTCAAGAGCGACCCGGTCTTGTATGCCCACGCCAGTCGGGTGCTGCACCTAGAGACCAACCCGGGCAATGCGCGGGCTTTGGTGCAGGCGCACGGCGAAGGCAAAACCGCCCGTGACGTGTGGCTCAACCCGCCCCCCATTCCGCTGACCACAGCCGAGATGGACTGGGTATTTGGCCTGCCTTACGCGCGCAGTCCCCACCCCAGTTACGCAGACGCCAACGGCCGCCACGATGGCGAAACCAAAATCCCCGCGTGGGAGATGATTCGCTTCTCGGTGAACATCATGCGGGGCTGTTTTGGCGGCTGTACGTTTTGCTCAATCACCGAGCACGAGGGACGCATCATTCAAAGCCGATCGCAAGACTCGATCTTGAAAGAGATCGAAGAAATGCGCGACAAGGTCGAAGGCTTCACGGGTGTGGTCAGTGATTTGGGTGGCCCAACGGCCAACATGTATCGGCTGGGCTGTGCATCCCCCAAGATTGAAGCCGCTTGTCGAAAGCCCAGTTGCGTCTATCCCGACATTTGCTCCAACCTCACCACCGACCACGGGCCACTGACGAGGCTTTACCGCAAGGCGCGAGAGCTGCGAGGGGTTAAGAAGATTTTGATTGGCTCAGGTTTGCGCTACGACTTGGCCGTGCGATCGCCTGAATACGTCAAAGAGCTCGTGCAACACCATGTGGGCGGCTACCTGAAGATTGCGCCCGAGCACACCGAGTCAGAGCCGCTGAGCAAGATGATGAAGCCGGGTATGGGCAGCTACGACCGCTTCAAAAAAATGTTCGATGAGTTTTCGGCCGAGGCCGGCAAGAAGCAGTACCTGATTCCTTACTTTATTGCGGCGCACCCGGGTACACACGACGAAGACATGATGAACTTGGCCTTATGGCTCAAGCGCAATGGCTTTCGCGCGGACCAGGTTCAGACCTTTTACCCCAGCCCCATGGCCACAGCAACAGCCATGTACCACTCGGGCAAGAACCCCTTGCGCAAAGTGGGGCGTCAAAGTGAGACTGTCGACGTCGTCAAGGGCGAGCGCCGGCGGCGATTGCACAAGGCATTTTTGCGCTACCACGACCCTAAAAACTGGCCACTACTGCGCGAGGCATTGCAAAAAATGGGGCGCGCCGATTTGATTGGCAACGGCAAGCAGCACTTGATTCCGCGCTACCAACCGGCTACAGATGCCGCCTACGTCAGTCCCAGGCGCAAGAACAGCTCACCCGCAGCCCGCGTGAGCACCACCGCACCCGCAGACCCGCGGGGGCTGTCGCGAGAGGGCGGCTTACCCCGTGCACGGCCCACTGCAGCGACACGGCCTACCGCTCGGCGCGGTGCCTTGTTGACGCAGCACACCGGCTTGCCGCCGCGTGACAACGGCTCGCGTCCCAAGTCCAAGCGCAAATAAAGCGACGCGGCTTTTGAGCCACCGTGCGATTGGCTCAGAGGTCGCCCGAAAGCCCTCCCACGTGGCAGGTTGTCGCCCTCAATATGGGTTTCAGGCGCGGAGCGTTTAAGATGTGCGCCATCGAACACGCGGCGGCTGCAAGCCGCCATGTGTGTGTGTTTTGTTTCGACTTACCGGGTGTTTCATCATGCCTCAATACCGCTCAAAGACTTCCACTGGTGGCCGCAATCAGGCCGGCGCGCGCGCACTCTGGCGCGCCACTGGCATGAAAGATGACGACTTTCAAAAGCCCATCATTGCCATCTCAAACTCCTTCACCCAATTTGTGCCCGGACACGTGCACTTGAAGGACTTGGGGCAGTTGGTCGCGCGCGAAATCGAAGCCGCGGGCGGTGTGGCCAAAGAATTCAACACCATTGCCGTGGATGACGGTATCGCCATGGGCCACGACGGCATGTTGTATTCGCTGCCCAGTCGCGACGTCATTGCCGACTCGGTGGAGTACATGGTCAATGCCCACTGCGCTGACGCTTTGGTTTGTATCTCCAATTGCGACAAGATCACCCCCGGGATGTTGATGGCTGCGATGCGCCTGAACATTCCTGTGATTTTTGTGACTGGCGGTCCAATGGAGGCAGGCAAGACCCGCCTGGCCGGGCACAAGATCGATTTGATTGACGCCATGGTGATCGCCGCCGACCCCAAGGCCAGCGACGAAACGGTTGCAGACTATGAGCGCTCGGCTTGCCCGACTTGCGGCTCTTGCTCTGGTATGTTCACCGCCAACTCGATGAATTGCTTGGCAGAGGCTTTGGGCCTGGCCTTGCCGGGCAACGGCACCGTGGTGGCCACCCATGCCGATCGCGAGCGCTTGTTCAAAGAGGCAGGCCAGCGCATCGTCGGTTTGGCCAAGCGTTACTACGAGCAAGATGACGCCAGCATCTTGCCGCGATCCATGGGTTTCAAAGCGCTAGAAAACGCCATGTCGCTCGACATTGCCATGGGCGGCTCAACCAACACCATCTTGCACCTGTTGGCGATTGCGCAAGAGGCTGAGATTGACTTCACCATGAAGGACATCGATCGCCTCTCGCGCAGCGTGCCCCAGTTGTGCAAAGTGGCGCCCAACACGCAGCAGTACCACATTGAAGACGTTCACCGCGCAGGCGGCATCATGGGCATCCTTGGCGAGTTGGACCGCGCTGGTAAATTGCACACCGATGTACCCACTGTGCACGCGCCGACCATGGCCGACGCGTTGAACGAGTGGGACATCGCCCGCAACCCCAGCGAGGCGGTGCAGCACTTTTACAAGGCTGGCCCCGCTGGCATTCCCACGCAGGTGGCGTTCAGCCAAGACACCCGCTGGCCCAGCTTGGATGTTGACCGGGCCAAGGGCTGTATTCGCTCCTACGAGAACGCGTTTTCGACCGAAGGTGGCTTGGCCGTGCTCTACGGCAACATCGCCCTTGACGGCTGTGTGGTCAAGACAGCTGGCGTCGATGACAGCCTGCTGGTTTTCGAAGGTCCAGCTCACGTGGTGGAGTCACAAGACGAAGCCGTCGAGCACATTTTGAACGACCAAGTCAAGGCTGGCGACATCGTTGTCGTGCGTTACGAAGGTCCAAAGGGTGGGCCGGGTATGCAAGAGATGCTGTACCCAACCAGCTACATCAAATCCAAGGGCTTGGGTAAGTCTTGCGCGTTGCTCACCGATGGGCGCTTCTCGGGCGGTACATCTGGCCTCTCCATTGGTCACGTCTCACCAGAGGCGGCGGCTGGTGGTGCCATTGGCTTGGTGCAAATGGGCGACTTGATTCGCATCGACATCCCCAACCGAAGCATCAACGTCTTGATCTCTGACGAAGAGATGGCCAAACGCCGTGTCGAGCAAGACAAGTTGGGCTGGAAGCCCAAGCAAGCGCGGCCCCGCAAAGTCTCCGCGGCGCTCAAGGCCTATGCCCTGTTGGCCACATCGGCTGACAAAGGCGCTGTGCGCGATCTGTCCATGCTGGATTGATTGCGTGGTTCGCTCATGCGCTGCGGCGCGTGGGCGAGCGCTTTTGATTGCCGTGAATGGCGTGCCACGGCGACAAGGCCTTGACCTTCCCGTTGTGGGAAGGTTTATGCTCGACCTATGTCTGATTCCACGCCCAATCCAAACCTCCAAGAAATCACCTGGCAAGTCGAGGGCATGTCTTGTGCCTCCTGCGTGTCGAGGGTCGAGCGCGGGCTGACAAAAGTACAGGGTGTGCAGCAAGCGCAAGCCAACCTGGCCAGCGAGAGCGTGCGCATTCAATTCGATGAGCCCGCCACCGATGCGCAGTTGTCTGAGGCGCTCGAGCGGTTGGGCTATCCGGTTCGGGCGTCGCAGATCCACTTGCAAATCGAGGGCATGAGCTGCGCGGCCTGCGTGGCTCGGGTTGAGAAGGGGCTCAAGCAGGTGCCTGGCGTGCTGAGCGCCAGCGTGAATTTGGCCAACGAGTCCGCCGAGGTTGTGGTCCGAGCTGGTGCCACTGATGCCGCCCAATTGATCCATCGGGTGCTCAAGCTGGGCTATGCAGCGCGCACCACCGACGCCGCCGCTGCGAACTTGAGCGAGCGCAAAAGCGATGAGGCACGCCAATGGGCACGAACCTTGGCTTGGTCCGCCGCCCTGGGCTTGCCAGTGATGTTCTTGGCGATGGGCGGCCACGCATCGGCCGCTTTTCAAGCTTGGCTGGACGCGTGGGGCGCGCAGACCTGGAGCGCACCGGTTCAATGGCTGCTCACCACGCTGATCATGGTGGGGCCGGGCCGCATGTTTTATGTGCGGGGCTTTCGTGCCCTTTTCAAGGGCTCGCCAGACATGAACAGTTTGGTTGCCCTGGGTACCAGTGCCGCGTACGCCTATTCAGTGGTGGTCACCTTGTGGCCGCAAGTCTTGCCTGAGTCAGCTCGCCATGTGTACTTTGAAGCCAGCGCCATGATCGTGGTGTTGATCGCGCTGGGTCGCATGCTAGAGGCGAGATCCAAAGGGCGAACTGGCGAGGCGATCGCGCGGTTGGTGGGTTTGCGACCCCAAACCGCCCATGTGCACCGCGATGGTGAGTGGTTAGAGGTCGCGCTGAGCGAGGTCACGGTGGGTGACTGTGTTCGCGTTGTAGCAGGTGAGCGCATCGCTGTGGACGGTGTGGTGCAAGAGGGGCAGTCACTCGTCAACGAAGCCATGCTCACGGGCGAGCCCTTGCCTCAAAGCAAAACGGTTGGGGACCGCGTCAGCGCGGGGACCGTCAATGGTGCGGGCTACTTGCAGGTCGAGGCCACCGGCGTGGGGGCGGACACGGCGCTGGCGCGCATCATTCGCATGGTCGAGCAAGCGCAGGGCGCCAAGCTACCCATACAGGCCGTGGTCGATCGGGTCACGGCGTGGTTTGTGCCTGCCGTACTGGTTTTGGCGGCTTTGACGGTGGTGGCTTGGTTGGCCATGGGCCCAACACCAGCTTTGACTCAAGCATTGGTGGCGGGCGTATCAGTGTTGATCATTGCGTGCCCGTGTGCGATGGGTTTGGCTACGCCGACTTCGATCATGGTGGGCACGGGGCGTGCCGCTGAGATGGGGGTGTTGTTTCGCCAGGGCGACGCCTTGCAAACCTTGCAAGAGGCCAGGGTGCTGGTGTTCGACAAGACGGGCACCTTGACCCAAGGGTGCCCGCAAGTGGTGGACGAGTGGTTTGCCAGCAGTGCAGACGCCGAGCAGCGGCAGTTTGTGCGTGCAGCCTGTGCTGTGCTGGAGAGCCGCTCTGAGCACCCCCTTGCTGAGGCTGTTCAGGCATGGAGCTCTGCGCAGGCACTGGCATTGCCGAGCGTGCAAGACTTTGAATCAGTCACGGGCTGCGGGCTCAGTGCGCGGGTAGCGGGTCAGCAGGTGTGCATCGGTGCGTTTCGCTGGATGCAATCGCTGAACATAGGCACGGAGGCAGCTGAGGCTGTCACGCAGCGCTGGTCCAACCAGGGGCGCAGCCACATTTGGGTAGCCGTTGAAGGTCGATTGGTGGCGGGTTTGGCTGTATCAGATGTGCTCAAGCCCGAAGCCAAAGCCACGGTACATGCGCTGCAACGCCAAGGTTTGCGGGTGATGATGTTGAGCGGCGATCATGCCGCCAGTGTGCAGCACGTGTGTGAAGCGCTGGGTTTAGATGAAGCAATGGCAGAGGTCATGCCACACGATAAGGCGGCGATGGTCCAGGCATTGCAGGCGAAATGGGGCTCGGTGGCGTTTGTTGGCGATGGCATCAACGATGCGCCTGCTTTGGCGCAGGCCGACGTGGGTATTGCGATGGGTACGGGTACCGACGTGGCAGTTGAGGCAGCTCAGGTGGTCTTGATGTCAGGCGACTTGCGCGGTGTCGTGGATGCGCTGGCCATCAGCCGTTCCACCTTGCGCAACATTCGGCAAAATCTTTTTTGGGCTTTTGCCTACAACGCCATGCTGATCCCCGTGGCCGCAGGTGCACTGTACCCATCAACAGGCTGGATGCTGTCGCCCATTTTGGCGTCAGCGGCCATGGCCATGTCGAGCGTCTTTGTGCTGAGCAACGCCTTGCGGCTGCGCTGGTTCGCGACCCACCGTGT
>CBFIFT010000042.1:0-4349 GCA_965661935.1 Burkholderiaceae bacterium
ATGCGCCGAAACTCCAAAGATTCAACCTTTTCCTGGAGCTTGGCGGTGTCAGCTTCAATGGTGACCATCCCAGCCTCGTCGCCCTCCATCTCGGATAGTTCGAACAATTCCTTGTTGTCGGCAAGGCTGGTGGTGAGTTCAGCGATGGTATGTACAACGGACTCGAGGGTACGTTTTTCGCGCCCCAAATCTTGGGCGCGTTTGGGGTCGTTCCAGACCGATGGATCTTCGAGCGCTGAGTCGACTTCGGTTAGACGGGATGCTTTGGCATCGTAGTCAAAGATACCCCCGTAACGAATCCACTCTTTTGATCAAGTCGCTGATTTGGTCGGTGATGCTGTTGATGCGTTCTGCTTCCATGATTGTGCTCTCTTAATGGGGTCTGGGTGAGACCCAAACTGACTCGGGTCAAACCCTAGATTTTCGCATGGATACGCAGCCTCGGAGCGCAACTGCAATCAGGGCGAATGTGTCGCGTTTGAATGGGCGCTCAAGATGCGAGGTGGGCCTCAATGGCCCGGGCCACGGCTTCTGGCTGGTCATGGTGCAGCATGTGACCCGTGTCTGCGATCTTGATGCGTTGAATACCTCGGACGTGGTCAAGGCGCGCATGAAATTCATCGAGTTTGAACTTGCCGTTCCACCACTGATCGAGGCTGCAATCTTCTGCTTCGACGAACAGAGTAGGGACTCGAATATTCTGGTAGAGCGCGAGCACTTCTTCTAGACGCGATAGCTGGGCGTTCACCACTTTGTGCGCACTATCACCCCGGATGTGCCAGCGCCCATCATCGGCTTCGTAGCCCCAATGGTGGCTAAGCCAATCGGCCTTGTCTTGAGTTAAGCGCCGGTTGTTTTTCATCAGCCGCTGCATCACCCCTTGCCTATCGGCATAAGAAGACAAGGCCATGGCGCCTGAGCGCTGGCTTCGCAGCTCATCTAGCCATTGATTAAGTCGCTTGGGGGCGGACTCAGGTCTGGTTTTGGCCATGCCAAACCCCTCAAGGTTGACCAAGCGGCGAAGCCGTGAGCCGCGCACACCCGCGTAGTGCATCACCACATTCCCACCCATGCTGTGCCCCACCAAATCGACGGGCTCGTTGGGACTGAAGTGGTCGATGAGTGCGTCTAAGTCTGCCAAGTAATCGGGGAACCAATAATTGTCGGTTGTGGCGCTGCGCGTGAGCCCGTAACCCCTCCAATCAGGAGCCAATATCCACCTGTCTTGGGCCATGGCATCCACCACAAATTGAAAAGAGGCGCCGACGTCCATCCAGCCGTGGACCATCAGCAATGGTGGTTGACCCGCCGTGGGGGTACCCCACTGGCGAACGTGGTAGTCACAATGGCGGATGGGGACAAAGGTGCTGAGGCTCTCGCGGCGTACGGTATACATGCGCCAATCGTACCCGCGCATCTTTGGGGGGCTCAGTCAAGGCAGCGACAACTTCTTTGGTTTTCGGCGTTTTGATGAGGCTCAGAGGGTAGATCACGAGGATCTGCCTCGGCGGCGAGGGGCAGGTGACAAGCTCACGCTCCAGGTGAGACCCTACATGGGTGAATCAAGCTGTCGTGCCTGAACGTCGGTCAAGCGCAAGGCGCGTGAGGAAGGGTAAATCCGAGTGCATCGCCGGCACTTGCAAACCCGCGGTGATGTCAAAATGGCGTCCCTGCGTTAAGGAAGGTAAAAAGATGGAATCAGTATGGATTGGGTTGATGGGCATGGTGCTGAGTTACGCGCTAGGCTCGCTGTCTTTTGCGGTGATGATCAGTCGCTTGATGGGTTTGGCAGATCCGCGCTCATTTGGCAGCAAAAACCCTGGCGCCACGAATGTGCTTCGCTCAGGGAGCAAATTGGCGGCTATCTTGACGCTGGTGCTCGACGCACTCAAGGGGGTGGTCGCAGTCTTTGCCGCGTTCTATGCTGTGCAGCACTGGAGCCTCTCTAATGCTTGGGTCGCGTGGTTCGGCTTGGCTGCTTTTTTTGGCCATCTTTACCCCGTCTTTTTTAAGTTCAAGGGCGGCAAAGGGGTTGCAACGGCCGCGGGCGTCATCTTTGCATTGCAACCCGTGCTGGGGCTGGCAACAATGGCGTCGTTTGCTATCGTGCTCTTTTTCAGCCGCATGGTCTCTCTGGCTTCGATGGTGGCGGCCGTGTTTGCGCCAGCCTATTTACTTTTGGGCAACGGTGTGGCCTGGCGCGAACCGGCGCAAGCTGCGGCCGCGCTGTTTGTGATGGCGGCATTCTTGATTTGGCGCCACCGCGCCAACATAGACCGCATGCTCAAAGGTGAGGAGAGTCGCTTGGGTTCACCCAAGCGCTAGTGTCTCCGCAGCGTTTTCGACGCGATGGCTTCAGTCTCTGAAGTTGTTGAAGCTGAGTGGCAAATCCGCAAGCGTTTTTTTGATCAAGGCCATGGCTGATTGCAAGTCGTCTCGTTTGGCGCCGGTGACTCGGACCGAGTCGCCCTGTATCGCCGCTTGAACTTTGAGCTTGCTTTCTTTGATCGCTTTTTGGATTTTTTTGCCGTCCTCAGTGGTCACGCCATTGCGAACCGTGACGATTTGCTTGACCTTGTCACCGCCGATTTTTTCTGGCTTGGCGGCGTCCAAAAATCGAACGTCTACGCTGCGTTTGGTGAGCTTGTTGCGCAAGACTTCCATGACTTGGTCGAGCTGAAAATCAGCGTCTCCGTAGACGGTGATCTCCTTGTCCTTGAGCTCAACGGCTGCGCTTGTTCCCTTGAAGTCAAAGCGGGTACCTATTTCGCGGCTGGCTTGATCAATGGCGTTGCGCAGTTCAACTAAATCGGCTTCGAGTACGGTATCAAATGAGGGCATGGTGTTTGTAGATTGAGGCGTCACTGTCGACGCAAAATGAGACAATTGCTGACATGGAAATCCAAGCCAACGCACCCTTGCAAGCCTACAACACCTTTGGCATCGCTGCCAAGGCTAAGTGGTTGGTGCGTGTCACCGAAGAAAAAGATGTGGCCGACCTCTTGCAGATGAAGGACTTGCAAGGGCTACCCAAATGGGTCTTAGGCGGGGGTAGCAACATCGTGCTGACTGGTGACGTCGATGCAGTGGTACTGAAAGTAGAGATACCTGGGATCAGGCTGGTAGAGGAAACACCAGACGCATGGATCGTTGAGGCTGGTGCGGGTGTCGGGTGGCATGAGTTGGTGCACTGGACGCTTGATCACGACATGGGTGGATTAGAGAATTTGGCACTCATACCGGGTAGTGTTGGCGCCGCTCCAGTGCAAAACATCGGCGCATACGGCATGGAATTACAAAACCGGTTTCACAGCCTGGACGCGGTGGATTTGAGTGACGCCAGCCACCACGAGTTGGATGCATCGGCGTGTCAATTTGGTTACCGTGACTCGGTATTCAAGCGCCCGCGCCGACAGAACGAAGCAGGGCAGTCGGCGGGTTGGCGTGGCCAGCTCTTGATCACACGGGTGCGATTTGCTTTGCCTAAGCGTTGGCGAGCAGAAGTCGCCTACCAAGACTTGCAGCGCATGATTCAGAGCAGCGGCATTCACACTCCTAGTGCGCGGCAGATATTCGATTGGGTGGTCGATATTCGGACGGCGAAGCTGCCAGACCCGAGAGATATAGGCAACGCGGGTAGCTTCTTCAAGAACCCAGTTGTCACGCCAGAGCAATGCGCAGACATCATCGGTCGTGATCCCCACGTGGTGCACTACCCGTTGGGAGATGGACGCTTCAAGTTGGCTGCGGGCTGGCTGATTGACGCCTGTGGCTGGAAGGGCAAAAGCGTGGGAGCAGCTGGCGTCTACGAGCGCCAAGCATTGGTGCTGGTCAATCGGGGTACACCAGATCACCCAGTCACGGGCGGCGAGGTCATGACTTTGGCTAAAGCCATCCAGACCAGTGTCTATGAGCGGTTTGGTATTTGGCTAGAGACCGAGCCCGAGGTGATTTAGCTTGCGTCGGATCGATTCGGGCAGCAGCCTGCGACGAGCGCTCCTTTTTTCAAGCGCGGCCAAGTGCTCATGCGCATGATCTAGCTCAGCGAGCAGGGTGGGTAACATGTGTTGTGCTGCTTGTTCGCCTTTGCGGATGGCCTTGAGTTTGTCATCTAAGTCGGTGTAACTGATGTCTTTGATGTCAGGCTGTATCACCACATTTGCTTTCGCTCTCTCGTAGCGGTTCAAGGCTTCACCCATGATGTCGTAGGTTTGCATCACGACATGGGCCATGGAGTCAACCCCGTTGTGTTGAGGCTTTGAGCTGACATCCACTGCAATGACAAAGCTGGCGCCCAATAAATGCGCAGCGCTCACGGGGATGGGTTGTACCAAACCGCCGTCGACGTA
>CBFIFT010000042.1:4359-13864 GCA_965661935.1 Burkholderiaceae bacterium
ACTGGCGCTCATCCATGCGCACAGGCTGAAAGAGCCCTGGCACTGCACATGAGGCCCGCACGGCTGAACCCACGTCCCCACTTTGGAATATCCGGGGCTCGCCCGTCTGCAAGTCGGTCGCCACGGCGCCAAAGCGCAGGGGAAGTGCTTCGATGGAGCGTCCAGACAGGCGCTCGTTGATAAAGCGCTCCATCGGCTCACCAGAAGCGAAACCCATGCTGGGTAAAACCCAAGTCAGCATGGAGTCGCGTTGCAGGGGCAGGCTGAGTTGCTCAATGTCAAGCGCGCTATAGCCGCCCGCATAGAGTGCGCCCACTGCCGCGCCAGCGCTGGTTCCGCTGACAACATCCAACTGGATGCCCGCGGCCTCGAGTACTTTGAGAACCCCAATGTGCGCAAAGCCACGATTGCCGCCGCCACCGAGTGCGATACCGATGGTGAGAGGACGCCAATCCCTCTGACCAGAATTGGACAAGCCTGACTCACCCAGGCGGCGCGTCTGTGGGGTAGGTTGGCTGGGCTCCACGGGCGTCACTGCGGGTTAGGCACGTGTTGCCCCGGAGGTCAGCGCGCCGGTCACCCTCAAGCGTCTTTTGGCTTGTCGTTGGCAAGCGTGAGCATTTCTGCCCCCTCGCCCAGCGACAGCAGCCCGGTGCGCGCATAAATCCCGAGCTTTTGCCGGGTGTCAGAAATGTCTAGGTTGCGCATGGTCAATTGGCCGATGCGGTCCAGTGGGGTGAAGCTTGACTCGCCCTTCTCCATGGTCAAGCGCTCGCCTGCGTAGGTCAGGTTGGGGGATTCGGTATTCAAGATGGAGTAGTCGTTGCCGCGGCGCAGCTCGATCGTGACTTCGCCAGTGATGGCCCGTGCCACCCAACGCTGAGCGGTTTCGCGCAGCATGATGGCCTGCGAGTCAAACCATCGGCCTTGGTAGAGCAGCCGCCCCAAACGCAGTCCGTTGATGCGGTATTGCTCAATCGTGTCTTCATTGTGAATGCCAGAAACCAGCCGCTCATACGCAATGAACAGCAAGGCCATGCCGGGCGCCTCGTAGATGCCGCGGCTCTTGGCTTCAATGATGCGGTTTTCGATTTGGTCACTCATGCCCAGGCCATGGCGTCCGCCGATCTCATTGGCTTTGAGAATCAAATCCACCGGAGAAGCAAAAGTCTCGCCGTTCAAGGCTACGGGCTGCCCCTCTTCGAAGCGCACGGTCACCCTCTCGCGCTGGATGATGCAGTCATCGCGCCAAAATGGCACACCCATGATGGGTTGCACGATGTGCAAGCTGGCGTCTAGGCTTTCTAAGTCTTTGGCTTCGTGTGTGGCGCCCAACATGTTGGAGTCGGTCGAGTACGCCTTTTCAGAAGACATCTTGTAGTCAAAGCCGTTGTCTTGCATAAATGCGGACATCTCAGCGCGCCCCCCCAACTCATCGATGAACTGTTGGTCGAGCCAAGGTTTGTAGATGCGCAGTGAAGGGTTGGTGAGCAAACCGTAGCGATAGAAGCGTTCGATGTCGTTGCCCTTGTAGGTTGAACCGTCGCCCCAAATATGAACATCGTCCTCTTTCATGGCCGCCACCAACATCGTGCCAGTGACTGCCCGTCCAATGGGGGTTGTGTTGAAGTACGTCAAACCAGCCGTGCTGACATGAAAAGCGCCGCACTGTAGCGCCGCTATGCCCTCTGCAGCAAGCTGAGCTCGGCAGTCAATGAGGCGCGCGTTCTCGGCACCATAAGCCATGGCTTTTTTGGGAATGGCGCTGTAATCGTCTTCATCAGGTTGTCCTAAGTTGGCGGTGTACGCGTAGGGGGCAGCGCCTTTTTGGCGCATCCAGAGCAACGCTGCACTGGTGTCCAGCCCGCCCGAGAAAGCGATGCCTACTTTTTGACCTGCAGGTAAAGATTGGAGAATGGTTGACATATTCGGGGGCTTTCGAGTTAAAGCAGGCACCGTTAACCTGGTACGAGGTAGGAGGCAAAGCCTGCAGGTGCTGGCTCAAACAGTTGAGCCAAACGAGCGCTGTGTATTTTAAGGCACCCCGTACGCGCCATTAGCCATACCCCCCAGCACAGGTCGCGCGCACAAGCCCAGCTCAACCGGGCCAGCGCCAGAGTCATTGATCGATGTATCCAGGTGACGCAAAAAACGTGGCTATTGCGCCGCCAGCACGTTTTCGGTCAGTTGAAGGCGAGCAAGCGCACCGACAGGTTCGTGGCGTGTGCGTTGCTGTTGTGGCGTGAGCCCCAACGGCGGGCCTTGCTGTGATGCCTTGCTCCGCCATTGGTTGCGCGGTGGACATGGGTTGGCTGTGCGTGAGGGGAGTACACCTGGCTGCTTGAGTGCGCAGGTGAGATGATGGGGCTGACCTGTACCGGTATGGATGGGCCTGGGTCTTGCTGCATCTCGATCTCATACCGTCGACCCGCGTACTCGTAGGTGACCCGGTAGGCACGGATGACGGTCTCGGTTCGATACTCTGGGTGGCAATCCTGAACCGTTTTGGTTTTGGGCGCTGCGTCGCCTTCGATTCGGCTGCCCACAACCGCGCCACCGATCACCCCAATCGCTGTCGCCAAATTGCGCCCAGACCCTGAACCAATCGCGTCACCAATGGCGCCCCCAGCAATGGCACCCATCACGGCACCAGCCCCTGTTTTTTCCCCGGGGACGCTCACTTGGCGGCTTTCACAAACCGATACTGTCCGCGTGACTTGCTCGAGTAAGGGAACGCTTGAGACCACGGTGGCCCACTCGGCCGCTGACGCAGGATTTAGTTGTAGGCCTAGACCGGCGGCCACAATGGCCGCGAGGGAATGTTTTTTAAGACTTGAAATGTACTGACTCATACCGCCTCCTGAAGTAGACACGAAAGAGTCTAAGAAGCGGATATTTCGAAGCCGTGTAAATAACGTAAAGAAATGTGAACACACCGAGATCGGTGTCACGCCGGGGCTTGTTTTCGTGTAGCTGAGACCTGCGGCTTGGTGTTGACCGTGAGGGCACCCCGCCGGCCGAAATCAATCGGACAGTCTGGCGAGCCAATCGGCCTCTGAAAAGCCAACAGTCCAAGCGCCGTCTGGCCATTGCACCAATGGGCGTTTGATGAGGCTGGGCTCCTCACACAACAGCGCCGCCGCGCCTTCTGGCGTCCCAATAGCCGCTTGTGCGCTGGCGCTTAACTGGCGCCAAGTGGTGCCTCGCTTGTTGATCAAGCGCTCTGGCCCAACTTTCATCAGCCATGCCAATGACTCGTCAAAATCAGGGGCTTGCTTTTTGAAGTCATGAAATTCGTATGGCGCAGCTTGGCCGTCTAGCCAGCGCCTCGCCTTTCGAACGGAGTCGCAATTGGTAATGCCGTACACGTGAATCATGATTAGATTTTGCCAGACATTTTCTCGGCGACTCGGCGACAATACCAACATGAAAAAATCTGCCATTTCGATAGACGAACCGTCGCTGGCCAATTGGCTGTCATACGCTGAGGGGCTGCATACCCGGGGGATCGATTTGGGCTTAGACCGGCTGAGGACGGTGGCTGAGCGGCTAGGCCCTGCCTTCAAATTCTCTGCTCCGGTGATCACAGTGGCAGGGACCAATGGCAAGGGCTCAACGTGTGCCATGCTTGAATCCATTCTCGATGCGTCGGGCTACCGCGTGGGTCTGTATACGTCGCCACACTTGATAGATTTTGAGGAGCGTTGCCGCATCGGTGGCGTGCCAGTCACAGCTCAGATTTTGGTTCAAGCGTTCCAGCGCGTCGAGCAGGCCCGGCGCGCATCGGCTGGACTTGACGAGGTCTCTTTGACCTTTTTTGAGTTCACCACGCTGGGTATTTTGATGGTCTTGGCCCAAGCCGAATTGGAGGTTGTGATCCTAGAGGTTGGGCTTGGCGGGCGGCTGGATGCTGTCAACCTGATCGATGCCGATTGCGCAGTGATCACCAGCATCGACGTGGATCACGTGGAATATTTGGGGGAGAACCGCGAGGCGATTGGTCGCGAGAAGGCCGGCATCATGAGGCCCGGCTGCCCAGCCATCGTGGCTGACCCGATGCCGCCTCAGTCGGTTTTAGATCACGGCCATGCCATTGGCGCGGATTTGTGGCTGCAGGGTCGCGATTTCAATGTCACAGGTGACAAGCAGCAGTGGGCCTGGGCTGGTCGATCCAAGCGCTGGGCAGGGCTGGCTCACCCAGCGTTGAGGGGCGCCAATCAGTTGTTGAATGCCGCTGGGGTTTTGGCTGCGTTGCATGCCATGCGTGAACGGATTCCGGTCACCGCCCAGGCTGTGAGACAGGGTTTCGCTATGGTGGAGCTACCAGGGCGTTTTCAGGTCAAACCGGGGCAGCCCGTGGAGGTGCTCGATGTGGCGCACAACCCCCACTCGGTGGCAACCCTGACGGCAAACTTAGACGCCATGGGTTTCTTCCCGCGTACGCACGTTGTATTTGGGGCGATGGGGGACAAGGATTTGGGTGCAATGGTTCAAAAAATCGCCCCTTTGGTGGACGTTTGGCATTGCTGTGATTTGCCGGTCGCCCGCGCGGCCAGCGCCCGCGATTTGGCCGCGGTGGCCCGCGCGGTGTCACCGGTCAAAGGGGCCGAGTTTCACGAGCATGTTTCGCCGCGCGATGCCTTGATGGCGGCGCGCTCCCAAGCGGACCCCGCTGATAGAATCGTGGTTTTTGGATCATTCCATACAGTCGGCGCTGCACTTGGCGCGGCCGCAGTCAAATCTTTGGCTTCCTGACGTTTCTCGCACCTGACAACGACCATGTTCTTATCGCGATCCAATTCTGCACCTGCTGCGAACGACGAGTCGGTCGAAGCCGTGCGCCGCCGCGCGCTGCACCGCTTGGTCGGGTCATTGGTATTGGTCAGTTTGGGCGTCATCGCATTCCCACTTGTATTCGACACACAACCTCGGCCTATCCAGGGTTATGCCCGTGTCGAAATTCCAGATCCGCTGACGGCGCAGCCCATCGGGGACCCACCTTCCCAAGAGGCCAAGGACAGCAGCACTTCAGAGCTAACGGGTCAGGTCAAAGAGCCGGTATCCGCTCCTGGTGTGACCCGGGTCGAAGCGGCTGCGCCAGAGTCCGTCCCAGCGACTGACTCCAGAGCCACGGTCCAAACGCAAGTCGTTGAAGAGCGGACGGAGTCGCCCCCTCGAAAGCCAGCGCCTGCGCCTGCGCCTGCCATGGCGCAGCCGAGCAAGTCGGATCAGAGTGAAGCCGCAAGGGTCTTGGCGATTCTGCAAGGCAACGCCGCAGATGCATCAAATGCAAAATCGGTTGATAAATGGGTTGTGCAGGTGGGCTCATACAGCGACCCCGGTAGCGTTGAGCGGGTTCGAAAGGCACTGAGTTCGGCAGGTTTTGAGTCGTTTACACAAGCCGTCCAGACCCAGCAGGGTGAGTTGACTCGGGTGCGTGTTGGCCCATTCGCCTCGGATGCCGCCGCAAGCGAGGCCATGCAAAAGTTGCGTGACTTGGGCCTTGCGACCACCAAGTTGAAATTGTGATGCCAGACACCTTGAGCAGTGTTTCACCCGTCGATGTGCTCGTGTGGATGGTGGTGGTTGGTTCGTTGCTCGTGGGCTTTTGGCGCGGGTTGATTTACGAAGCCTTGGCTTTGCTCAATTGGGTTTGGGCTTTTGCGGCAGGCATGACGCTCTCCAGCACGGTGGGTGCATGGCTTGGCTTGAGTGGAAATTTGGCGGTGTTTCAAAACCTCGTCGGGTTTGCCATTATTTTCGTGATTGCCTTATTCCTCGGTGGCTGGTTGGCCTCTTGGATTCGGAGTTGGGTTGCGCAGACCCGGCTGCGTGCAGCTGATCGAGCCTTGGGGGCTCTTTTTGGGGTGGCTCGTTCAGCGCTGTTGTTGTTGATTTTGGCCATCATTGTTGAGTACATGGATTGGCGCTCGCATGAGGTGTGGCAACAAGCGCAGACCTCAGCGTGGCTCGATGTGGCATTGGATTGGATACGTGCGCAAGTGGCTGTCCAATGAATAGAACGAAATAAGGAACGACTGTCATGTGCGGAATTGTTGGGGTGGTGAACCAAGCGCCGGTGAATCAACTGATTTACGACGCTTTGCTGCTGTTGCAACACCGGGGCCAGGACGCGGCAGGGATTGCCACGCAAGCCGATCAGAAGTTCTTTATGCATAAGGCAAAGGGCATGGTGCGCGACGTTTTTCGTACCCGCAACATGCGGGCCCTGCCAGGCAACAGCGGGCTTGGGCAGGTGCGCTACCCAACTGCAGGCAATTCCCACAGCGAGGAAGAGGCGCAGCCTTTCTATGTCAATGCGCCTTATGGGATTGTTTTGGTTCACAACGGCAACCTGACCAACGCCGGCGCTCAAAAGCGCGAACTCTTTGCAGAGGATCACCGCCACATCAACACCGACAGTGACTCTGAAGTGCTGTTGAATGTCTTTGCCCATGAACTCGAAAAGTCGACCCGAGGCCTGACATTAAAGCCCGAGGAGGTTTTCAAGGCGGTCCGCGCAGTGCACGCGCGTGTGCAAGGGTCCTACGCAGTGATTGCCATGATCGCGGGCCATGGAATCGTCGCCTTTCGCGACCCCTTCGGTATCCGCCCGCTGTGCATGGGACGCAATGAAGGTTCAGTGATGTTCGCCAGTGAGTCGGTGGCTATCGACGGAACGGGTTACACATTCGAGCGCGACATCGCACCGGGTGAAGCGGTGTTTGTGACGCTGGACGGGCAAGTTCACCAAAACAGTTGTGTTGACCATGCGAAGCTAATGCCCTGCATGTTTGAGTACGTTTATTTGGCGCGTCCTGACTCGGTGATCAGCGGTGTTTCTGTGTACAAGGCCCGCTTGGTGATGGGAGAGACCTTGGCTAAACGGGTTATTTCTACCGTGTCGCCAGACCAAATCGATGCGGTGATACCGATCCCAGAATCTTCTCGCCCCAGTGCGATGCAATTGGCTCACTTATTGGGCAAACCCTATCGCGAAGGATTCGTCAAAAATCGCTATGTAGGCCGCACCTTCATCATGCCAGGGCAAGCCATCCGCAAGAAATCGGTGCGCCAAAAGTTGAACGCGATCGGCAGCGAGTTTGCTGGCCGCAATGTACTGCTCGTTGACGACTCCATCGTGCGAGGCACCACCAGTCAAGAAATAGTACAAATGGCCAGAGAGGCCGGCGCTCGCAAGGTATACCTTGCCAGTGCCGCGCCACCTGTGCGCTTCCCCAACGTCTATGGCATCGATATGCCCAGTGCCGGTGAGTTGGTAGCGCATGGCCGAAACAACGAAGAAATACGTGATTTGATCGGGTGTGATGCACTGATATATCAAGATGTCGAAGCCTTGAAGGCCGCGGTACATCGGTTGAACCCGCAGCTTGATGGCTTTGATGCGTCTTGCTTTGATGGGGTGTACTGCACCGGTGATATCACGCTTGAGGATGTGGTCGCCATCAACTCGGCGCGGCTGCGCGATGAGCCCGAAGACGAGCAAGCTTCTCGCTTGGCGTTGCCCAACTCGGAGGCCGTGTGATGTCTGATAAACCAGCGGTTTGGCAAAGGGACACGCAGGCGGTCAGAGCCGCCGTTCCTGCGAGTCAGTACGGTGAAAACTCGGAGGCGCTGTTTTTGACCAGCGGCTATGTACAAAGCAGCGCTGAGTCTGCAGCTGCGCGCTTTGCTGGTGAAGAAGAGGGCTTTACCTATGGTCGCTACGGCAATCCGACGGTGGCCTCTTTTGAAAAGAGGCTTGCTGCCATGGAGGGCACCCCGGCGGCTATTTCAACGGCGTCGGGCATGTCGGCCATTTTGATGATGTGCATGGGCCTGTTGCAGGCGGGTGACCATGTGTTGGCTTCCAAGTCAATGTTTGGCTCGACGATCAAGTTGATAGGCTCAGATTTGGCCAAATTTGGGGTGACCTCGACTTTTGTTGCGCAAGCTGACATTGACGCGTGGCGCCAAGCGATTCAACCCAATACCCGTTTGCTGTTTGCTGAAACGCCAACCAACCCTTTGACCGAGGTCTGTGATATTGCTGCCTTGTCTGATCTGGCGCGAAGCGCAGGTGCATGGCTGGCTGTTGATAACTGTTTCGCGACGCCAGCGCTTCAGCGCCCGTTTGAGCGCGGTGCGGACATCATCGTGCATTCTGGAACCAAATTTTTGGACGGGCAGGGGCGCGTCATGGCTGGCGCCTTGTGCGCCACTGAAGAGTTGGTGACGCAAAAATTTTTACCAATTTTGAAAAGTGCTGGAATGACGCTTGCACCTTTCAACGCATGGGTCGTGCTCAAAGGGCTAGAGACCCTGTCCCTTCGCATGAAGGCCCAATCAGACCGGGCGCTGGCGCTGGCCCGATGGTTGGAAAATCGCTCAGATGTGGCCCGGGTTTACTACCCCGGTTTGCCCAGCCATCCACAGCACACCTTGGCCATGAGTCAAATGGGCGGAGAAGGCGGGGCTGTTTTGTCTTTTGAGCTCATAGGCTCAGACAAAGACGAAGCGCGTCAGCGCTCATTTGCTTTCTTGAACGCGCTGCAAACGCTCTCACTGTGCACCAACTTGGGAGATACCAAGACTTTGTGTGCCCACCCAGCCAGTACATCGCATGGGCGCCTCACTGAGGCGCAGCGACAAGACTCCGGCATCACCCAAAGCATGATCCGCGTATCTGTGGGTTTGGAAGATTTGTTAGACATCAAGGCCGATTTCGATCAGGCCTTAGCGACCTTGTGAGAATCCATTGAAAGTACGTACCCGATTTGCTCCGTCACCCACCGGCTTCATTCACCTCGGCAACATCCGCTCGGCTCTTTACCCTTGGGCGTTTGCCAAGTCGCAGGGTGGCGACTTCATTCTTCGCATAGAGGACACAGATCTCGAGCGGTCATCTCAGGCGGCCGTTGACGTTATTTTGGAAAGCATGGCGTGGTTGGGCATGGAGCCTGATGAAGGCCCTTTCTATCAAATGCAGCGCATGGATCGCTACCGCGAAGTCCTGGAACAATTGAAAAATCAGGGTGCAATTTATCCTTGCTACATGTCTTCAGAAGAGCTGGATAAGCTGCGCGAGCGGCAGATGGCCAACAAGGAAAAGCCCCGCTACGACGGTACTTGGCGCCCCGAGCCCGGAAAAGATTTACCTCCCGTGCCCGAGGGCGTTGCGCCGGTGTGGCGTTTCAAGAATCCACAAGATGGGGTTGTCGCGTGGGACGACAAGGTCAAGGGACGAATTGAAATTCAGAACACCGAGCTGGATGATCTGGTCGTCGCGCGCCCGGATGGAACCCCGACATACAACTTTTGCGTCGTGGTTGATGACATCGACATGAATATCACGCACGTGATCCGTGGTGACGACCATGTCAACAATACGCCACGTCAGATCAATATTTTTCATGCTCTCGGTGTGATGCCTCCGGTTTATGGTCACTTGCCGACCGTGCTCAATGAGCAGGGCGAAAAAATGAGCAAGCGCAACGGTGCTAAA
>CBFIFT010000043.1:0-13827 GCA_965661935.1 Burkholderiaceae bacterium
CCTATCGTGGATGCAAATTCAACTGCTACAGCAAGCAGAGCAATGGCAGCAGGCCTATCTGCGCGCGCGTGCAGTCCACGAAAGCCGACCAGACGACCCCGACTGGACCTACACCCTGGGTATGCTTGCCGAGCGCGTAAAAAAGTTCGATGAAATGGAGCGCCTGATGCGCCGCCATATGGAGCTCGCGCCAGACGATCATCAAGCCCACAACGCTTTGGGCTACTCTCTGGCGGATCGAGGCCTTCGCTTGAGTGAAGCGAAAGCGTTGATTCAGCGCGCCTTGGCTCATGCGCCAAACGATCCTTTTGTCATCGATAGTTGGGGCTGGGTTTTGTTCCGCCTTGGCGATACAGCACAGGCAGCACAAGCGCTCACCCGAGCGTGGTCCATGAGGGCGGACCCAGAAATCGCGGCCCACTTGGGCGAGGTACTTTGGCGCAGTGGTGATACCGACCGAGCACGTACAACCTGGCAAGAGGGGCTTGCTATAGAGCCTGACAACCAGGTACTTCTTGAAACCATCCAACGACTCACGTCTAAGCCATGAGCGCAACGCCCTTGGCTTATTTTGAACCTCGCGAGGGCCGCCCTGAAACCCACATTGGCTCGCGCCGCCTGTTTATCGCAGGGGTCGCGAGTGTGATGCTCGGTTGCGCAGCGACGCCACCCAATACAGATGGCGCAGCACAGCAGGTTTTTCGTGGACGCATGGGTATCAAAGTGCAAGGCCAGCCTGACAACAGTTGGAGTGCGGGCTTTCAACTCACTGGTTCAGCCGATGCTGGCCAAATGCGCCTCGTCAGTCCCATTGGGACCACCTTGGCGCTCGCGCGCTGGGCCCCTCAGGAGGCCAGCATTGAGCGAGGTCAAACCATACAGCGCTACAGCGACGCCAGCGCCATGGTGCGTGAGCTTTTGGGCGCTGATTTTCAAATGTCGCAACTTTGGGCTTGGCTAGAGCGCAAGCCTTTGCGTGTGCCTGGCTGGGATTTGCAAACCACTTTGCGCCCGGACCAGAGCCAATTGCTGGTCGCACACAAGGCTCAGCCAGAGCCGGCGATCACATTGCGGGTGATATTGGCACCCTGAAGTAAAAATGCTTGAATTGATTCCTCTGCCACCAGCCGGCGAAAAAAGCCTCACACACTTACCAGCCCCGGCAAAAATCAATACCTTTTTGCACATCATTGGACGGCGAGCCGACGGCTACCACCTGCTGCAATCGGTGTTTGCTTTGGTCGACTGGGTGGACTATATCCACGTACACCAGAGACCCAACGGCATCAGCCGACAAGACCTCAACCCAGCGTGCGCTTTGCCCGCTGAAGACCTCATGGTGCGCGCAGCGCAAGCCTTGCAGCAAGCCACCGGCTGCACACTTGGCGCCCACATAGAAATACAAAAACACATCCCTATGCAAGCAGGCCTTGGCGGCGGGTCATCCAACGCAGCCACATGTCTGATCGCACTCAATCGACTTTGGCAACTGGGACTGTCGCGCACGCAGTTGATTCAAGTTGGGGCCAAGTTGGGCGCAGACGTGCCATTTTTTTTGGGCGGCACCAACGCGTGGGTTGAGGGCGTGGGTGAGCGACTCACGCCTGTTGCATTACCGCCAGCGCATGTGACGATTGTCAAACCACCACGAGGGGTGTCAACAGCCGAAATTTTTGCCTCACCCTTATTAAATCGGAACTCAAATCCTGCTACAATTTCGGACTTCACGGAGCATGGGCGATCGACAAAAGATGGTTGGCAGCCCTATTCGTTTGGTCAAAACGACTTGCAAGAACCAGCGGTCAGCGTATGTCACGACATACAGGACGCGCTGAATTGGCTCTCGCAGTTTGGGTTGACCCCTCGAATGACTGGGTCCGGAAGCGCAGTTTTTGCTGTGCATCCAAAGCCAGTTGCAACGCTTGATGCGCCACCCGAATGGGTGACACACCAAGGACGTGTTTTGGTTGTGCACCCACTGAAGAATTGGTTTTTATAAACCCATTTTTTGAGGATACAATCTGCGACGTTTTAGAGTCTTGGCCAAGCCAAGGTTCATCAAGGGGAGTCGCCAAGTTGGTTAAGGCACCGGATTTTGATTCCGGCATGCGAGGGTTCGAGTCCTTCCTCCCCTGCCAAATTAACCTCGCCACCGCAGCTTTCGGTGGCGTGTTCGTTTAGACCATCACCGGCTCATCGCACCATGGCAAGCCTATCTCAAGATTTCATGCTGTTCACAGGCAACGCCAACCCGGTGCTGGCTCAAGAGATTGCTGACCAATTGAACACCCAGCTGGGTGGCATGAACGTGGGTCGATTCTCCGACGGTGAAGTCACCGTTGAAATCACCCAAAACGTGCGGGCTCGCAACGCCTTCATCATTCAACCCACCTGCGCGCCCACCAATGAAAATTTGATGGAGCTGATCATCATGGTGGACGCCCTCAAACGGGCTTCAACAACCAGCGTCTCAGCTGTCATTCCTTACTTTGGCTACGCTCGCCAAGACCGCAGGCCTCGCTCAAGCCGAGTACCCATCAGCGCCAAAGTCGTGGCCAATATGCTGCAAGCTGTTGGTGTCTCGCGCGTCCTCACCATGGACCTGCATGCAGACCAAATTCAGGGCTTCTTTGATATCCCGGTAGATAACATCTACGCCTCCCCTGCATTGCTCGGCGACTTGCGCCAGAAAAACTACGAAGACCTATTGGTGGTCTCGCCAGATGTGGGAGGCGTGGTTCGGGCTCGTGCGCTGGCCAAGCAGTTGGGCTGCGATATGGCCATCATCGACAAGCGCCGTCCCAAAGCCAACGTCTCAGAGGTCATGCACGTCATTGGCGATATCGACGGCCGCAACTGCGTGATCATGGATGACATGATTGACACCGCAGGCACACTGGTGAAAGCCGCTGAGGTGCTCAAAGAGCGCGGCGCTAAAAATGTTTATGCGTACTGCACACACCCAATTTTTTCGGGGCCTGCTATCGAGCGCATTACCCAAGGCGAAGCCCTCGACGAGGTGGTGGTAACCAACACCATTCCGCTTGGCGAGTCTGCCAAGGCTTGTGCCAAAATTCGCCAGCTCTCTGTCGCACCGCTGATGGCCGAGACCATCGCCCGCATTGCCACAGGTGAGTCTGTCCTGAGTTTGTTCGCTGAACGAGACGCCCTTTTTTAAGCTCTCGAAGGTGGCAAAAAGCCCATCACACAAGGTCAATTGGCCACTGCTGTGATGTTTTACCCCGAAGGTGATCTGGTCGCGGACGCCTTCAAAAGTGAGCCACTGGCTCCATGGAGAAAAGTATGAAATTCGTCGCTTTTGAGCGCACTAAGCAAGGTACGGGTGCGAGCCGCCGTCTGCGCAATTCAGGCCGCACGCCTGGTATTGTTTATGGTGGCAATGTTGAACCCACCGCCATTGAGTTGGATCACAACGCACTGTGGCACACGGCTCAGAAAGAAGCTTTCCACGCATCTGTGCTCGATATGGAGCTGGCTGGCAAGACTGAGCAAGTCATGTTGCGAGACATCCAGTACCACCCATTTAAGCCAATGGTGCTGCACGTTGACTTCCAACGCGTGACCGCAGACACCGTGTTGCATAAAAAAGTACCTTTGCACTTTGTGGGCGCTGAAGAGTCACCCGCGGTGAAGACCGACAAGTGTTTGATCAACCACGTGATGAACGAAATCGACGTGCAGTGTGTGGCCTCCAAGCTGCCTAGCCACATCGAAGTCGATTTGTCTGCCATCGTCAAAGGTCAAAGCATTCATGCTGGCGAACTGGTCTTGCCCGAGGGCGTGACATTGGTTAACCACGGCCACTCTGGCGAGCTCACTGTTGTGACGGCTGTTGCCCCCAAGGGCGGCGCGACCACCACGGACGCTGCTGGAGAAGCCGCAGAGTAACCCACTTTGCGCCTGCTTTGAACGCCTCGGCTGTGCACACACCGGGGCGTTTTTTATTGGCTCATAATTCTTCCATGATTCGACTGTTTGTTGGCCTGGGTAACCCAGGCGCCCAATACGAAGCCACCCGCCACAATGTTGGATTTTGGTGGATTGACCAACTGGCCAAAGCGTGGGGCATTGAGCTTCACGCCAAACCCAGCGAGTTCGGCTGGGTCGGTACCCAAGGCACAGGTGCCGACAAAATTTGGTTGCTCAAACCATCAACCTTCATGAACTTGAGCGGCCAATCAGTCAGTGCGGTCGCAAAATTTTTTAAGATACCAGTTGAGGAGATTTTGGTCGTCCACGACGAGCTAGACCTTCCAGCAGGAGATGCAAAACTCAAGCAAGGCGGTGGCCATGCAGGACACAACGGGTTGCGCGACATTCATGCACGCATGGGTGCATCAGACTACTGGCGCTTGCGTTTGGGCATCGGTCACCCTGGCATCAAAGCCGAGGTTGCCAATTGGGTGCTCAACAAGCCCTCGCCCGATCAACGCGTGGGTATTGAGCAAGCCATCGAGCGCAGCCTCAAGGCAGCAACTGATCTTCGAGAAGGTGGGTTTGAAAAAGCCATGCGCAAGATACATGTCAGCAAACCCAAACCGCCCAAGATGCCCAAAGCGCCGTCCAGCCCGCCGCCAACGCCGAGTACGTAACCAGCAACGAGCACCGCGCGCTGCGCTACTTGATGCAGGTTCTCAACGTCTTGTTTAGGCTTGTTGCATTGAGTGCGCTGCGGTGTGGCTACCGAGGCGCACCTTGGGTTCTCGTTGCATTCACCTCAAGCCCCTGCGGCTTGCGCAAACAAACAAGCCTGTGAAAGCTTAAGACGCACTTTGCGTGAGCCGGTGGTACTTGGCCAGTAACTGCTCGGTGGATTCCACGTGCAAAGGGTCAACGGGGATGCATTCCACCGGACAAAGACTCACGCACTGGGGTTCGTCGTGGTGCCCGACGCACTCTGTGCATTTGGCTGGGTCAATCTCATAGATGCTTTGACCCATATAGATAGCTTGATTCGGGCACACCGGCTCGCAAACGTCGCAGTTGATGCACTCCTCGGTGATCTTGAGTGCCATGGGCTAGTCTCGGCCGAACGCTTGGTGCAATGCCGACTCGACGGGCGGACTCACCATATCAGTGACAACCCCATCCAGTCGCGCGATCTCACGCACCAAGGTTGAAGAAATGCATTGCAACTCTGGCGCGGGCACCAGCATCACGGTGTCTATCTCTGGCGCAAGTTTGCGGTTCATCCCTGCCATTTGAGATTCGTAGTCAAAATCCGTCACATTGCGTATGCCACGAATCACCGCTTGGGCGCCTTGCTGTCGGCAAAAGTCCATGATCAAACCATCGAAGGGCAAGGCGCTGACGTGCGGCAAATCACCCAATGAAGCTTTGACCAACTCAAGTCGCTGCTCTAGTGTGAACAGGGTTTTCTTGTGGTGGGCTATCGCCACTGCAATGATCACGCGGTCAAACCACTTCGCCGCGCGCCTCACCACGTCCTCGTGGCCACGGGTCATGGGATCGAAAGTGCCAGAGTAGACCGCGACTCGGTCTTTGGGATGAGCGATCGGCTGAGTCATAAGTCGGATGATACTGGTTTCAGTAGATGGAAATAAACGGCCCCCGCTTGCCCCTGTTTCTCGAGTGCCCATCCCAAAGCGGCCAGCGCATCTGGCGACCAAGCCAACGGGGCCTCTAGGTAACACACGCCAGAGGGTTTGAGACAAGCGCGGCTCGCTCGCAGCGCGCGCGCAAACAAGTCGCCAGACGCTTGAGAGAACGGCGGGTCCAAAAACACCGCGTCCCACTTGCGCCCCGCTTCGCGCCCCAGGACCAACACGCCGTCGCCCCTCTCAACCCGGACCCCAGCCAACTTCAGGCGAGTTGCGGTGGCATTCAGCGACAAGGCCAGTTTGGTGTTTTGCTCGACCAACAACACATCAGCGGCGCCACGCGAGGCGGCTTCGAAGCCCAAGGCCCCCGTGCCAGAAAAAGCGTCAATGCAGCGCCAGCCGCGCAAATCTTGTCCCAACCAATTGAACAGGGTCTCACGCACACGATCGCTCGTCGGGCGCAACCCCTCGGCTTCGAGAACCGGCAACAAGCTTCGTTTGTGGCTACCGCCGATGATGCGCACGCTCGATGGCTTGCGAGCTTCCTTGGCTGGATGAGATGGTGGATGTTTCATAGAATCGAAGCCATTGTATAAAGCTAATCATGTTTCAATTTTTTCGCAAAAAACCCGCACCCACAGAAACGGCCGCATCTGACTCAGCTGAAAAAATCCCTGAATCAGTCTCGACGCCAGAGCCAACCAGCGCGCAGCCGACTGGGTCGGCCAATGCTCCAGTGCCAACTGATCAAGCCACCCGCGAAAGCTGGCTAGGCCGCCTGCGTCAGGGGCTGAAAAAAACAGGCTCAGGGATCAGCGCAGTATTCGTCAACGCGAGCCTCAATGGCGATCTATACGACGAGCTTGAGGGTGCGTTGCTCAGCGCCGATGTCGGGATCAAGGCCACCCAACACCTGATGACCAACTTGCAGCGCCGGGTCAAGAGTGAGAAAGCAACCACTGCCGATGCAGCCAAGGCCTTGCTACAAGAAGAATTGGCCAAGCTGCTGCAACCTCTTCAGCGTCCGCTTGTGGTGGGACAAGTGCCAACCACCGTCATCATGGTCGCGGGCGTTAACGGTGCAGGCAAGACCACCTCGATTGGCAAACTCACACAGCACCTCACGCAGCACCAAGCGAGCGTACTATTGGCGGCTGCCGACACCTTTCGAGCCGCAGCCAAAGAGCAGCTGGCCGTCTGGGCTGATCGCAACTTGGTCGATATTGTCAGTCAAGCAGATGCAGACCCAGCGGCGGTGAGTTTTGACTCGGTCAGGGCGGGCACAGCGCGGCAAAAAGACGTGGTGATCATCGACACGGCTGGTCGCCTTCCAACGCAATTGAACCTGATGGAAGAGCTACGCAAAATCAAGCGGGTCATCCAAAAAGCTGAGGCCAGCGCACCGCACGAGGTGCTGCTGGTCATCGACGGAAACACCGGTCAAAATGCCCTCGCACAAGTCAAGGCCTTTGATGAAGCACTGGGACTGACCGGCCTGATTGTGACCAAATTAGACGGGACGGCAAAAGGTGGTGTGTTGGCCGCCATTGCCATGGAGCACACCATTCCGATTTATTTCATTGGCGTTGGTGAACAACTCAACGACTTGCAAACCTTCGACGCCCAAGAATTTTCGCGCGCCTTGCTCGCCTGAATGTTGAATCAAATCCACCTTGCGTTGCCGCGTTCGATGGCAATGCCACTGCCACCTCGTTCGCCATGAAGCAACCGCCATCACAAACTCGCACCTCTGCCCAACTCGGTTCACGCCGGCTGTTTTTGCAGCGCTCCTTAGCCCTTGCAACGGTTCCCTTTGGCGCGCACGCCTTGGCTGCACCTACACCGTGGGCGCAAACCTTGGAACAAAGTCGCGGACAAACCGTCTATTTCAACGCATGGGGAGGCAGCGACCGCATCAACGCATACATCCAATGGGCCGCACAGTCGCTCAAGCGCTCACAGCAAATCAATTTGGTGCACGTCAAAATCAGTGACATGGCCCAAACGGTGGCTCGCATTCAACAAGAGCTTGCGCGGGGCAACACGGACGGTACCGTCGATATGCTTTGGATCAATGGCGAAAACTTCGTGCAACTCAAGCGCGCGCAGGGACTTTGGGGACCATTCACACAAAACTTGCCCCACATGCGGTGGGTTGATGTGGTGGGCAAACCCACCACGACCATCGATTTTGGCGAACCCACAGATGGACTCGAAGCGCCTTGGGGCATGGCACAGTTGAGCTTCTTCGCCGACGAACGTCGCCTGCCCACTGCTCCGAAAAACACAGCAGAGTGGCTGAGCCTCGCGAAGGCCCAGCCTGGCCAATTGAGTTACCCCCAGCCGCCCGACTTTCATGGCACGACCTGGCTCAAGCAGTGGTTGCTGCAACTCGCGCCAGATGCCCAAGCGCTCTACAAACCCTGGACGGCCACAAACTTTGACCACGCCACACAACCTCTGTGGCAATACCTCGATGCCTTGCATCCATTTTTGTGGCGCCAGGGTCGCCAGTTTCCGCAAAGTGCCGCCCAAATGCGAGAACTGGTGGCTGACCAGGCCTTGCTGATTGGCGTCACATTCAACCCCAATGAAGCATCCAGCGAAATAGCCGCTGGGCGCCTGCCCCCGACCGTGCGCACATTCCAGATGGAGGGCGGCACGATTGGCAACACCCACTTCTTAGCGATACCAGCCAACGCGAGGGCACCACAGGCAGCCCAAGTGGTGATTGACTTTTTGCTCTCGCCCGAGGCGCAGGCCCACAAGGCCGATATTCGCGTGTGGGGCGATCCTACTGTTCTCGACCTCAACGCACTCAGCCCCGCAGATCGCGCTGCCTTTGCCTCGCCCGATGCACCAGGTGGACTGCAAAGCCCCCAACCCGCACTGGCAGAACCCCACGCTTCTTGGGTTCAGCCACTTGAGGACGCTTGGTCGAGGCGTTACGCGGCTTGACGTCACCCGCCCGATTGACACCAGCAGCCCTGGTCACAGGCTTGGTGTTGCTGTTGACGACGGGGATCACGCTCGGGGTGTTGGTGGGGCCTTGGCTGGTGTGGCTGGACACAGCGCCAAGCCTGAAGCACTTCGCGCAGCAACCCACGCTTCGTCCATTGGCGCTGAGCCTTTGGACCGCCGGTGCATCGACAGCGCTGGCAGCTTGGGCGACCAACCTGATCTTGGCGCGAACGATGCACACGCCGCGCCACCATGGCTGGTTGGCGAGCGCTTTGGGCTGGGCACTGGCGACACCGCACCTCGCATTTGCGCTGGCCTTGGGTTGGCTGATTGCGCCAACCGGCTGGCTTTGGCGTGTCATCTCGCAATCAACCGACTGGCCCCAACAGCCGCTGGACTGGACCATCACACACGACCCCTTTGGCTTCACGCTGATCGCCGTGCTGTTTTTCAAAGAATTGCCGTTTTTACTCTGGGTCGGACTGGCTGAGTGGCAGCGCCCAGATCAACAACTGAGTTGGCACCGGCAATGGAGCGCGGCGCAAACCTGGGGCTACTCACCTTGGCGCGCTTGGACGCTAGCCGTGGCCCCGGACCTTTGGACGCGTCTGCGTTGGCCCACGGTCGCGGTTTGGGCCTACGGAATGGGTGTGGTCGACGTCGCCATGGCGATTGGCCCGACCACGCGACCCACCGCCGCCGTGCAAGCGTGGCGATGGATCAACGATGCCAACCCAGACATTCAGCACAGTGGCTTTGTACTCAGCTTGTGGCTGAGTGGCTTGGTGGCTGGCGGTGCATTTGTGATGGCACGGGCCTCGTGGTGCGCCCTCAGCCTTGTGCCTTTGGCGCAAGCCCCACAGCGCCACAAACCCGTGTCATGGTGGTGGATGAAAGCGGTTGACAAGGCACCTGCCAGCGTCGCGGCACTCTATGTCGTGTTGCTGGCTTTGTCGGCCATTTTGTCGCTCTCGCTTTGGTGGCCGTTTCCGCAGGTTTGGCCCAGCAGTTGGAGCACCCGAGCTTGGGCCACTGTGGCGCAAAGCGCTGACGTGGTTGTCACCACGCTATCACTGGCTGTGCTGAGTACCGCTACCTCGATGCTGATGATGGTGGCTTGGTTCGAGGCCGCACCCAAGCGTTGGTTTAGCCTCACCCATGCTTGGGCATTGGCATGGTTGATTTGCCCGCCACTGATGTGGTTATGGGGCGTGTATCAATTGGCACTCATGGTCAACCTGCAAGGCACGTGGTCCGCCGTTTTTATCGGGCATGTCTTGGCAGTTCTGCCCTATGTGGTGTTGACACTTGGCCCCACTTACGCCAGTTTTGACGACCGCTACACGCAAGCCGCCGCCACACTGGGGCATGGTTATTGGTCACAGCGCTGGCAGGTGAAATGGCCCCTGATGGCCGGGCCCCTGTGGCGCGCGGCTGCGATTGGATTTGCCGTCAGCGTCGCCCAGTACTTACCCACCCAATGGCTGGGCGGCGGCAGAATCGCCACCCTAACCACTGAGGCCCTGAGCCAAAGCAGTGGTGGTCAGCGCAACATATCTGCTGCCTGGGCGTTGGCACAATGGGTCTTGCCGATGCTGGTTTTCGTTTGGTCTACTCGGCGGGCGAAGCGCCACAACCCAAAGCCAACCTTGTCAAAGCAGACCGGTCTCAATTCTTCAGCCTGAGCAACACGCTGTCCATCATGTCACTCAAACTGCACATTGATCACCTCACGAGTCCCAATACGCGCTTGCTGCAAGGTTGGCAATTTGATGTTGCCGCGGGCGAAATCACCACGCTGATGGGGCCCAGCGGTTGCGGCAAAAGCAGCCTTTTGTTGGCCATCACGGGTCTGCTGCCCGACGATTTTTCTTGGCAAGGACGCGTTTGGCTCAACCAGCGAGAGATCACCACCTTGCCCACACACCAAAGGCGCGTGGGCCTCATGTTTCAGCATGACGCCTTGTTTGCGCACATGAACGTCCACGACAACCTGCTGTACGCCACACCCGCAGCACCCATGTCAGAGCGAAAGGCGTCTGTGCGCAGGGCGTTGGCTGATGTGGAACTCAGCGAAGCAATCACGCTGTTTCCCGACCAACTTTCAGGGGGGCAACGCACGCGCATCGCGCTGATGCGTGCGCTGCTCGCGCGCCCTGAGGCGCTGTTACTCGATGAGCCATTTTCAGCGCTGGACGCGCACTTGCGCGAGCGCGTGCGCGCGCGCGTCTTTGCCATGATTCGCCAAGCCCGCATCCCTGCGTTACTTGTCACCCACGACCCGCAAGACATCGCCAGTCCAGAACGTGTACTCCACTGGCCAAAGGCCGCCACTGACACCACCGAACCCCATGTTTGACCGCTCTTTTCAAGCCAAACTCGAGCCTGTGTGGCGAGCCACCTGTCGTCCATTGCGCGCGCTCGGAGTCACCCCGTTGCAACTCACTTTGAGCGGCTGGATCCTAGGACTGATCAGTGCGTGGCTGATCGCAAATCACCAAGAGTCATGGGCCTTGGGTGCGCTGTTGCTCTCGCGCGTGTGCGATGCCTTAGACGGCGCCTTGGCAAGGCAAACCCGCCCCACCGATTCTGGGGGCTACCTTGACTTGGTCTTGGACTTTTGGTTTTACGCTGCCATACCCTTGGCATTTGCTTGGCAGAGTCCAGACCCCAATGCGCTGGCTGCTGCGGCGCTGTTGGCGGCGTATTTGCTCAACGCCACCGCATGGCTGACTTTCACTTCTTTGCCTGCTTCCATGCATGACGCTGCTACCAGCCGGCAGGCCAAGTCGCTGGCGTTCTTACCCAGCCTGACCGAAGGCGGTGAAACCATCGCGGTTTATGTGGCCATGTGTTTGTGGCCCGTCAGTTTTGCACCCATTGCTTGGGGGTTCGCTGCCCTGTGCACCGGCTCTGCGTTGTGGCACACAGCTCGTTCATGGCGGCGCTTGCAGAGTACCCAAAGTCAGCCATTGCCACCCGCCCCATCAACCGAGAGCCGCCGCTCAGACCGTGGACTATAAATGCCCTCCTATTCAAACCGAGTCAGCACCCCAAGTAATCCATACCGCAAGCACCTGCTTCGCGCCGCGCTGGTGACCGCCGTGCTCGCAGCCATTGGCGTGTGGAGCATGGGTGGCATTGATTTAGCGGCCTTGCAAGCTTGGCGCACGCAATGGCAAGCTCAGGTGCAAGCGTCACCCATCGCGGCTAGCCTGGCATTTGTCGCGGTGTACGCCACGGCCACGGCGCTATCAGTGCCCGGAGCCACACTGATGACCCTGCTGGGCGGTGCTTGGTTTGGCACGTTTTGGGGGACCGCACTTGTGAGTGCGGCCTCTACACTGGGTGCAACCGGGGCCATGCTTTTGGCGCGCACTTTTCTCAGGGACTGGGTTCAACGCCGATGGGGTAGCCGACTTGCGTCCATACACCAAGGCATGGAGCGCGAAGGCGGCTGGTACCTTTTGAGTCTGCGATTGCTGCCTGTGGCCCCATTCTTTTTGATCAATCTCGCCATGGGTTTGACGCGCATCCCGCTGCGCACATACATCGTGGCAAGTGCGGCGGGCATGCTTCCTGCCACCGTGCTGTACGTCAACGCTGGCGAACAGTTGGCATCCATTGAAACCCTTTCAGGCCTCTTGGCACCCCAAGTCTGGCTGTCACTGGCTGCGCTTGGTTTGTTGCCTTGGTGTGTCAAATTGATGATCAAAGCTTACGAGCGTCGGCAACGCCTTTTGCCTTGGAAAGGCGTCAAGCCCAAATCATTTGATCGCAACCTGATTGTGATCGGCGCAGGTGCTGCAGGGTTGGTAGGCGCTTACATGGGCGTCACCCTCAAAGGCAAAGTCACCCTTGTCGAGGCCAGCGCCATGGGCGGCGACTGCTTGAATCATGGCTGCGTACCCAGCAAGGCATTGCTGCACAGCGCCCACCAGATTCAGCAAGCTCTTTCCGCTCAGTCACAAGGCTTGATCAACCTGCACGTCCACGAGCACGCATTTGCGCAGGCCATGAAACACGTGCGCCGCAGCATTGAACAAATCGCACCGCATGACAGCACAGAGCGCTATCTCGATTTAGGCGTTGACGTCGTTCACGGTCACGCCGAGCTGATCAGTCCTTGGCATGTGCGCATCACGCCCAATGATGCGGAGCCCTACACACTGAGCAGCGCCAACATCTTGTTGGCCACAGGCGCAGAGCCGGTGATCCCGCCCATCGAAGGACTCATCGCCGAGCGCTGTGTCACCAGTGACAACCTCTGGCAAGACCTGCAAGCGCGCGACCACGCACCGCGCCAAGTGGTCATCATGGGCGGCGGGCCGATTGGTTGTGAGATGGCACAGGCCTTGAGCTTGCTTGGCAGTCATGTACACCTGCTCGAGCGTGGTGCGCACATCTTGCCGCACGCAGATCCAGGCGCGGCAGAGTTGCTGGCGCAAACCCTACAAAAACATGGCGTCACCGTGCACACCCAAGCATCGGTTCAACGGGTCGAACACCTCGACCACCAAACCGTTGTGCGTTGGACCGTTGGCGACACGCCCCACTCAGCGACTGCAGACTTGTTATTGGTTGCCGTTGGGCGCAAGGCGCGTTGCAAGAATCTTGGCTTTGAGGCCTTGGGTATTCGCTGCACCCCTTTCATTGAGCACAACGCGTACCTACAAACGCACTGGCCACATATCTGGGTCGCCGGTGACGCCGCTGGTCCCAAGGCCCTCACCCACGCTGCTGCGCACCAAGCCAGCACCGCTGCCATCAACATGTTGACCACCCCGTTTTGGCGGCGCTCAGCCGATGCCCCATGGATGCCCAGTGTGGTCTACACCCAGCCCGAGGTGGCCCAGGCAGGGATCACTGCTGCCGAGGCCCAAAAACTGGGTGTCGATGCGGAAGTCACCACCTACCATTGGGACGAGTCTGACCGTGCAATCACCGAAAATGCGACCCAAGGGTTTTTGCGCCTATACACCCATCCATCCAACGGCCATGTGCTTGGCGTCTGTGCCGTTGGCGCGCACGCAGCAGAAGCGCTTGCGCCCTGGGTCGAGGTCATTCGACAACGGCGCAAACCCAGCGCGATGCTGGCCAAAACCTACGCATACCCCACCTACACAGAGGCCGGCAAAGCCATCGCAGGTCAATGGCAAAAGGCCAAGCTATCGCCACTGCTTCACACTTGGCTGAATCGCATCCAGCGATGGAAAAGGCGTCGGTAATTACACCTTATGATGTCACCCGTGACCTGCCCATTTGCCACATGAACCAGCCTAAA
>CBFIFT010000044.1:0-13664 GCA_965661935.1 Burkholderiaceae bacterium
ATTCATTAACGCAAGTGATTTTGGGGGCGTCTGTGGGGGTGGCCGTGATGGGCAGGCGCACCGCCGCCTGGAAGGCCGCGCTATGGGGCGGTGTGGCAGGACTTTTGCCAGACCTCGATGTGCTGCTGGACCACGGCGACCCTGTGCTCAACATGGTGCGCCACCGCGCTGAAACCCACGCCTTGTTGTTGCTGACCCTGTTTGCCGTCCCGCTGACCTGGTTGGTCACCCGCGTGCACAAGCAAAGGCATTTGTTTGGCTGGTGGTATGTGGCACTGGGCTTGGCTTTGGTGACGCATCCGCTCTTAGATCTCATGACGATTTATGGCACGCAGGTGTTTCAGCCGTTCACAGATGAGGCCTATGGGCTGGGCAGCATCTTCATTGTTGATCCGCTGTACACATTGCCACTGTTGTTGGGTGTGGTGGCCGCGCTTGGCAGCAAGCTTCCCGCGCGAGGCGTGCGCTTCAACAGTGGGGCACTGGCATTCAGCACGCTCTATTTGGCTTGGAGTGCGGCTTCGCAAGCGTGGGTGACGCAACACGCGCGCCAATCGCTGCAAGCGCTGGGGCTGCCAGCCGAGCAACTGCTGGTCACGCCCGCGCCGCTGACCACCATGCTGTGGCGTGTGGTGGCTGTTGACGGCGATGCGTTTCATGAGGGGTTTTACGCGCTGATGGATGCCGGCAGACCGATGCAGTTCAACACGTTTGAGCGGGGTGAGGCGCTGGCCAAGCAGCACGCCAGTCATCCCCAGGTCCAGCGCTTGGCCAGGTTCACCGACGGCTTTTACAAGGTGCAGACCAAGGGTGAGAACTTGGTCGTCACAGACTTGCGCATGGGGCAAGAGCCCAATTTTGTGTTCTCGTTTGATGTCGGCCCGCCAGTGCCAGCGGGCCAAGCCCCAACCCCGGCCACGCAATTGGAATATGCCTTAGACACCGGCAAGGCATTTGCATGGCTGGGTCAACGTCTGCTGGGTCGAGACGTGCAGCCGCCTGGTATCTCGCCACTCAAAACCCACGCGCCTGGTCTGTGACTGGCTTGGTCTGGCTCGGCCTGGCTCGTCGATGGCCTGAGCCAAGGGTGTCCCAGCGATTGGCGCACCCCCGCCCACCGCATCGTGCGGGTGTCCCAGCGCGCGTGTATCTGTGGGTGCGTGGGTCCCTTAGCCGGCGTAACGGTTGGCCATGGCCTCTAGCGACACGGGCTTGATCTTGCTGCCGTGGCCGGCACAGCCAAACGCATTGAAGCGGTCTTCACAGATTTTCTGCGCCGCCACTTTGGCAGCAGCCAGCGCTTTGCGTGGGTCAAACTCGGATGGCTTTTGAGCCATCAGCTGGCGCATGGCGCCGGTCATTGACAAGCGGATGTCGGTGTCGATGTTGACTTTGCGCACCCCGCTTTGAATGCCGCGCACAATTTCTTCGACGGGCACGCCATAGGTCTCTTTGATATCGCCACCGTATTGGCGAATGATCTCAAGCCACTCTTGCGGCACGCTAGAGCTGCCGTGCATGACCAAGTGTGTATTGGGTATCGCCGCATGAATCGCCGCGATGCGCTCAATGGCCAAGATGTCGCCGGTGGGCGGGCGGGTGAATTTATAGGCCCCGTGGCTGGTGCCAATGGCAATGGCCAAGGCATCGACACCGGTTTGCGCCACAAAGTCGCGCGCCTGATCGGGGTCGGTGAGCATTTGCTCGTGGCTGAGCTTGCCCTCGGCGCCCACGCCATCTTCTTCGCCTGCTTCGCCCGTCTCTAGCGAGCCCAGGCAGCCCAGCTCGCCCTCGACTGACACGCCCACGGCATGCGCCAATTCACAGACTTTGGCCGTCACGTCGACGTTGTACTCATAGCTGGAAGGGGTCTTGGCATCGGCCATCAAAGAGCCGTCCATCATGACGCTGGAGAAACCCGACCGAATCGACTGCTGGCACTGGGCCGGTGTGGCGCCGTGGTCTTGGTGCAAAACCACGGGCAAGTCGGGGTGGCTTTCGATCGCCGCCAACACCAGGTGGCGCAAGTAGGCTTCGCCCGCGTATTTGCGCGCGCCTGCCGAGGCTTGCAAGATCACGGGGCTGTTGGTGGCCTGAGCAGCATCCATGATGGCTTGGACCTGCTCGAGGTTGTTGACGTTGAAAGCGGGCACGCCGTAGTTGTACTCGGCAGCGTGGTCTAAAACTTGGCGCAGTGAAACGAGAGCCATGGTGTTGTGTCCTTATCTAAAAGTGATGGAGTCGGGTGCTTGAGAGCGCCGCAAAGGCTTAGGTTTGGGCGCGTTCGCGCAAGATTTGGAGGGCGGGCAAGTCTTTGCCCTCTAGCATTTCAAGAAAGGCGCCGCCCCCTGTCGAGATGTAGTCGATGCGGCTTTCGATGTCATATTTGGCAATGGCGGCAAGGGTGTCACCACCGCCTGCGATGCTGAATGCGTTTGACTTGGCGATGGCGTGGGCCACGACTTCGGTGCCTTTGGCAAACGCGTCGAGCTCAAATACCCCCAAGGGGCCGTTCCACACCACGGTACCGGCAGCACCCAGTTGCGCGGCCAACGCGGCGGCGGTCTCGGGGCCAATGTCCAAGATCAAATCGTCATCAGCCACATCTTGGGCGGCCTTGGTGGTGGCGGGTGC
Organism: Burkholderiaceae bacterium; assembly: GCA_965661935.1. Lineage (GTDB taxonomy): Bacteria > Pseudomonadota > Gammaproteobacteria > Burkholderiales > Burkholderiaceae_C > RS62. Next base: position 2,635 of record CBFIFT010000044.1, read on the forward strand.
GTCGGCGGCAAATGCCTTGGCCACCACCACATCGGTGGGGATGGGCACTGCGGCGCCACGCGCTTGCATCGCAGCGATGACGCTCTTGGCCGCATCAACCAAGTCGGGTTCGGCCAGGCTTTTGCCAATCGGCAGGCCATTGGCCAGCATGAATGTGTTGGCAATGCCGCCCCCAACAATCAATTGGTCGACTTTGCTGGCCAGAGACTCCAACACAGTTAGCTTGGTGCTGACCTTGCTGCCCGCGACGATGGCAACCAGTGGGCGCTTGGGCTGAGCCAGCGCGCGGGTGATGGCGTCGATCTCAGCCGCCAGCAATGGGCCAGCGCAGGCAATGGGTGCAAAGCGCGCCATGCCGTGGGTTGTGGCCTCGGCACGGTGTGCCGTGCCAAACGCGTCGTTGACATAGATGTCGCAAAGCGAAGCCATGGTGCGACTGAGCGACTCGTCGTTGGCTTTTTCACCCACATTGCAGCGGCAGTTTTCTAGCATCACCACCTGGCCGGGGGCGACTTCGACGCCTGCGCCTTGGGCCCAGTCGCGCACCAACGTCACTTCTTGCGCCAGCAACTCACCCAAGCGCTGGGCAACCACCGCGAGCGAGTCCTCGTCTGTGCAAACGCCTTCTTTGGGCCGCCCCAAGTGACTGGTCACCATGACGGCAGCGCCCGCTTGGAGTGCCGTGCGGATGCAGGGCAGACTGGCCCGGATGCGTGTGTCTTCGGTGATCGAGCCATCTGCCGCCCTTGGTACATTGAGGTCGGCTCGGATGAAAACCCGCTTGTTCTGTACGAAGCCGCTGGCGGCGACCTCTTCAAAGCGCAGCACACTCATGCGGCACCACCCATCACACGCGCCATTTCGATGCACTTGTTCGAGTAGCCCCATTCGTTGTCGTACCAAGCCACCACTTTGACAAAGGTTGAGTCCAAGCCCATGCCCGCTTCGGCATCGAACACGCTGGTGCAGGGTTCACCGCGAAAGTCAGTCGAGACCACTTTGTCTTCGGTATAGCCCAACACGCCTTTCAGCGCGCCAAGAGATTGGGCTTTCATTTCTGCGCAGATATCGGCGTAGCTGGCTGGCTTGGACAGCTCGACGGTCAAATCCACCACTGAAACGTCAGAGGTCGGCACGCGAAACGACATGCCGGTGAGCTTCTTGTTGAGCTCTGGGATCACGACCCCCACCGCCTTGGCCGCACCTGTGCTGCTGGGGATGATGTTCTCTAATATGCCGCGCCCGCCGCGCCAGTCTTTGTTGCTGGGGCTATCCACGGTTTTTTGCGTCGCAGTGGCTGCGTGCACCGTGGTCATCAGGCCGCGTGCAATACCCCATTTGTCGTTCAGCACTTTGGCCACTGGCGCCAAGCAGTTGGTCGTGCAACTGGCGTTGCTGATGATGTCTTGGCCTGCATAGCTTTGGTGGTTGACGCCGTAGACAAACATGGGCGTGTCGTCTTTGGATGGCGCAGAAAGCAAGACTTTCTTGGCGCCGGCGGCCAGGTGTTTGGCTGCGCTGTCGTGGTCTAAAAACAGGCCTGTGGACTCAATCACCACGTCTGCGCCGACTTCAGACCAACGCAGCTGGGCAGGGTCGCGCTCTTGAGTGAGGCGAATGCGCCGACCGTTGACCACAAGCGCGTCGCCATCAACCGAGACCTCGCCTTTGAAGCGCCCATGTACGCTGTCGTGCTTGAGCATATAAGCCAAATAGTCCGGCTCAAGCAAGTCGTTGATGGCCACAATTTCAACGTCCTGAAAAGACTGCGTCGCTGCGCGAAACACCATCCGCCCGATGCGTCCAAATCCGTTGATGCCAATCTTCAATGCCATGTCTGTGTCTCCTTTGTTGGGTTGCGTTCTTGGGGCAATGTCCAGCGCTGCGGCTTAGACCAGTGCCGTGAAGTCGTCGATGACGCGGTCGGGCTGGCAATCGTGTACCGACTCGCCCATGTTGTAGCCATAGGGCAGCAACCAAACTGGCACACCAGCATTGCGCGCCGTGGCTGCATCGATCTGTGAGTCGCCAATGAACAAGGCGTCGCTGGCCGCAATACCCCAGCGCGTCAAGCAATCGTTGATGCTGGTGGGGTCGGGCTTTTTGACGGCAAAACTGTCACCGCTAACCACGATGTCAAACAACGGGTGAAGGTCGTGTACGCGCAGCACCGTGTCGGTGTAGCGCCCCTCTTTGTTGGTGATCACGGCCAGCTTGCAGCCTTGCTCGCGAAGCGCAAGTAGGGTCTCGCGCACATGAGGGTACAAGGCGCTTCGGGTGCCGCAGCGCGCTTGATAGTGACCATCAAAAACGGGTAAAGCACGTTGCAAATCTTCGCCTTGGCTCACTTGATCTGTGGTGGATTGCGTGGCCCAAGCCATGGCTTGAATCAGCAGTGTGCGGGTGCCATGCCCAATCCAGTCGTTGACCTGCTGCTGGCTAACCTCTGGCCAATTGAAATGGCGCAGCGTGTCGTTGACGGCGTCGGCGATCTCTGGCGCGGTTTCGACCAGGGTGCCGTCGAGATCAAAAAAGTAGGCTTTTGGGGTGTTGCTCATGGTTTTTTGTGGCTTTCTTTGGAGCTCAAATGATCTCGCGCACAGCCTGACACACAGCCTCTGGGGTGATGCCAAAGTGCTTGTACAGATCAGGCGCGGGCGCTGATTCGCCGAAAGTATGAATGCCAACCACGCGGCCACTGCGTCCCACGTACTTGCGCCAAAAATCGGGGTGAGCCGCCTCGACCGCTACCGCGGGCAGGTTGGGTGGCAAAACCTGATCTTGGTATTGCGCGTCTTGGCGATCAAACACGTTGGTGCAGGGCATGGACACCACCCGGGTGGCAACGCCCTCGGCGGCGAGGCTGGCCTGTGCTTGCATGGCCAGCGAGGTCTCAGAGCCAGTGGCGATGATGATAGCCTGCGCACTCGGCATGTCTGAGAGCACATAGCCACCACGGCGCACGCGCTCAGCGTCTGACGCCTGTGTTAACAACTGGGGCAGGTTTTGCCGCGACAAAGCGAGGGCACTGGGGCCGTCGCGGCGCTCAATGGCGCAGGCCCAAGCCACGGCGGTTTCCATGCCATCGGCCGGACGCCAGACGTCCAGCCCCGGAATGATGCGCAGGCTTGGGACGTGCTCGACGCTTTGGTGGGTGGGGCCGTCTTCGCCCAAACCAATTGAGTCGTGCGTGAACACATGGACCACCCGAATGCGCATCAAGGCCGCCATGCGAATGGCGTTGCGGCTGTAGTCACTGAATGTGAGGAAAGTGCCGCCATACGGAATGTGACCACCGTGCAAGGCCACGCCGTTCATGATGGCGGCCATGCCAAACTCGCGCACACCATAAGACAAGTGGTTGCCCCAAGTGTCGCGACCAGCGGGCGTGCAGTTTGCAAAATTGGTCAGGTTAGAGCTGGTCAGGTCGGCGCTGCCGCCGAACAACTCTGGCACCAAGGGGGCGAGGGCGCTCAGCGCATTTTGACTGGCTTTGCGGGTTGCCACAGCGCCAGTTTGAGCCGCTATACCAGCCAACGCAGCGCCCAAGCCGGCGGCGTATTCGGCACTGAGGTCACCCTGTACGCGGCGCGTCAATTCAGACGCCAACTCGGGGAAATGCTGCTGATACTGAGCAAAGCGCTGTGCCCATTCTTCTTGGGCGCTGGCGCCTTGGGCGCTCATGTCCCACGCCTGCGCGACGTCAGATGGGATTTCAAAGGGGGCGTGGCTCCAACCCAATGCCTCGCGCGTGGCGTCCACTTCGCTGGCGCCCAGTGCGGCACCGTGTACGTTGTGCGTGCCCGCTTTGTTGGGTGAGCCTTGGCCGATCACGGTTTGGCAGCAAATCAGCGTGGGCCGGCCGTCGGCGCGGGCGGCTTGGGCCTTGGCCTCTCGGATCGCGGCATCGATGGCGACGGGGTCATGCCCGTCTACGGGTGTGATGACGTGCCAGCCATACGACTCGAATCGCTTAGGGGTGTCGTCTTGAAACCAACCGGTGACGTGGCCGTCGATTGAGATGCCGTTGTCGTCGTAGAAGGCGACCAACTTGGACAAGCGAAGCGTGCCGGCGAGCGAGCAAGCCTCGTGGCTGATGCCCTCCATCAGGCAGCCATCGCCCAAGAACACGTAGGTCATGTGGTCCACGATATCGAGTGCTTGCCCGTTGACCTCGAGGTTAAACTCTGCGGCCAAGAGTTTTTCTGCCAAAGCCATGCCCACGGCATTGGTGATGCCCTGGCCCAGCGGGCCGGTGGTCGTTTCAACGCCAGGGGTGATGCCCACCTCTGGGTGGCCTGGGGTTTTGCTGTGCAATTGCCTGAATCGCTTGATTTCAGACAGGGGCAAGTCGTAGCCCGTGAGGTGCAAAAGCGCGTAAATCAGCATCGAGCCATGCCCGTTCGAGAGCACAAAGCGGTCACGATCAGCCCACTGGGGGTCTTTGGGGTTGTGCTTGAGGTGCTGGCGCCAGAGCACCTGCGCGATATCTGCCATGCCCATGGGCGCACCGGGGTGGCCAGACTGGGCGGCCTCAACCGCATCCACGGTGAGCATTCGGATCGCGTGGGCCATGCGTTTGGCCTCGGTGGGTTGGGGTGCGAGGGTGGTGTTCATGTGGTCTTGCTTTGCTTTCATTAGGCTTGGCCCAGAGCGCGTTTGCGCCGCTCCATCATGCGCCAGACAAAGGGCGTGAAAATCAGTTGCATGGCGATTTCCATTTTTCCGCCGGGCACCACGATGGTGTTGGCGCGGCTCATCCATGAGTCATTGATCATGTTCAGCAAGTAGGGAAAATCTATGCCCTTGGGGTTGGCAAAGCGAATCACAACCATGCTCTCGTCGGCTGATGGAATGTCGCGGGCGATGAAGGGGTTGGATGTGTCAACCATCGGTACGCGCTGAAAATTAACGTGGGTGTGGGCGAACTGAGGCACGATGTAGTTCACGTAGTCGGGCATGCGGCGCAAGATGGTGTCGGTCACCGCCTCGGTGCTGTAGCCGCGCTGGTTTTTGTCACGCCAGAGCTTTTGAATCCACTCGAGGTTGATCACCGGCACCACGCCCACGCGCAAGTCTGGGTACTGCGCGATGTTGTGCTCGTCGGTGACCACTGCGCCGTGCAGGCCTTCGTAAAACAACATATCGGTATCGGGCTCTAGTGGCTCCCACGGGGTGAAGGTGCCGGGCTCTTGCGCGTAGGGCGCTGCCTCTTCGGCATTGTGCAGGTACTTGCGCGACTGGCCCTGACCGGTTTCGCTGTAGGTGCGGAACAAGTTCTCGATCTCGCCAAACAAGTTGTTGTCGGTACCAAAGTGGCTGAAGTTCTTGTTGCCAGCGGCTTCGGCTTCGGCTTGTTTGACTTTCATCTCTTTGCGGTCAAACCGATGAAAGCTGTCGCCCTCGATGATGGCTGCCTTGACACCTTCGCGGCGAAAAATATTAGAGAAGGTGCGGGTGACGGTCGATGTGCCGGCACCAGATGAGCCTGTGATGGCGATGATGGGGTGTCTCTCAGACATGGTGGTCTCCTCAGTTTTTTAAATGCGGTGGCGACGCTTCAGTCGCGAAACAGGCTGCGCTCAGCGAACAAGGGCGTGTTGGTGTCGAGCTGGGGCGGCTCTGCGTGGTAGCGCTCAATGCGCTCGACCTCGTTCTTGGAACCAAACACCAGACCAATGCGCTGGTGCAAGCTGGTGGGCTGGACTTCGAGCATGGGGTGCTGGCCGGTGCTGGCGCGTCCGCCCGCTTGCTCCATGATGAAGCCAATGGGGTTGGCCTCGTACAGCAAGCGCAACCGCCCGGGCTTGCTGGCGTCCTTGGTGTCTCTGGGGTACAAGAACACGCCGCCACGCATCAAGATGCGGTGCGCCTCGGCCACCATGGACGCGATCCAGCGCATATTGAAATCCTTGCCCCGAGGCCCCGTTTTGCCAGCGAGGCACTCGTCGACGTAGCGCTTCACGGGGGCTTCCCAAAAGCGGCTGTTGGAGGCATTGATGGCGAACTCTTGGGTGTCCTCAGGCACGCTCAGCTTGGGGTGGGTGAGCATGAATTCGCCCATGATGGGATCCAAAGTGAAGCCAACCACGCCATTGCCTACGCTGAGCACGAGCATGGTGGTGGGACCGTACAAGGCATAGCCAGCAGCGACTTGCTCGGCCCCGGGTTGAAGAAAGTCAGCGTCGCACAGAGGCGCTTCGCTGTTGGCCAAGTGAGCGGGGGCGCGCAGCACGCTGAAGATGCTGCCCACAGAGACGTTCACGTCGATGTTGCTAGAACCATCCAGCGGATCAAACACCAGCAAGTACTTGCCCTTGGGGTGCTGCTCGGGGATGGCGTAGTGGCTCTCCATCTCTTCTGAGGCCATGCCAGCGAGGTGGCCGCCCCATTCATTCATGCGAATGAACAAGTCATTGCTGATGACGTCGAGCTTCTTTTGTGTCTCGCCTTGCACGTTGATGCTGGCGTCACCATCCAAGCCGTGGTTGCCGTGCAGGTCAGCCAGGGCGCCATAGGCCACCGATTTGGCAATGGCTTTGCAGGCCATGGCGACGTCCAAGATCAAGGCGTTGAAGTCGCCCTGGGCGCCTGGAAAGCGGCGCCGCTCTTCAATCAAGTATTGGGTCAGAGTCTGGGTGTGGCTGTGTCGAAAGGGCATGGATTTGGGCTCGTGGGTGTCGTGAATGAAGGGCGTGGGGCTTGGTTAGTGGTGACCGAGGTTCTCATGGCTGGGCGGGTGCGGCGGCGTGCCACTCTTGCAAATGCGCCAGGCGCACGCCTTGCAGCGATGGCAAGACGCGCAGCGCGCCGTCAAACGCATGATGCGCGGTGAACGCGTTGGTGGTGATGATCGTTGACAATTCGGCGGCTCGGGCGGCGCGCAAGCCGTTCTCTGAGTCTTCCACCGCCAGGCATTGCGCAGCGCTCAAGCCCAAGCGGCTCAAGGTTTGCTGGTAGACCAAGGGGTCGGGCTTTTTGCGCACCGCGGTCGATGCGTCCTCGATCACTGCAAAGCCACGCGCCCAGTCTGCACCCAGGGCTTGGCGCAGCAATGCGGCGATGTTGACGGGCGATGTGGTGGTCGCAATCGCCAGCGTCAAGCCCGCGTCGCTGGCCTCTGACAGCAGGCTTAGCACGCCCTCGCGCATTTGCACTTGGCCGTCGTTGACCGCCTGCTCATAGGCGGCGGTTTTGATTTCGTGGAGGCGATCGATGGTCTGCTGAACGCCGTCGCCGGTGATGTCGAGCAGGTTGCCTGCTTGCTGCTCCCAGTAGGCCTTGATGCGCTCTTTGCCGCCAGAGATAGACAGCAGTTGCGTGTACAAGGGCACGTCCCAATGCCAGTCAAAGCCCATTTCGGCGAATGCATGGTTGAACGCTGCCATGTGGGCTATTTCGGTATCGGCCAGCGTGCCATCGACGTCAAAGATCAGGGCTTTCAACATGGGGGTGAACCTTTCATGAGTTGAGGCTTCACTTTAAAAAGCCCGTTCGCTCGCGTAAATTAAATATTAGCCAGTACTTAATTAAGTTATTACTTAATGATCAATGGGTTATTGCGTCAGCTGCATAAACAGCTGGGTGAGCACCTCGGGCAGCCGCTCGACTTGATCAACCACGGTGTAGCGCTGGCCATAAATGGCTTGGACCGACTCATCGTGCGTGGACCCCAGGTGGATGCACCAGACCATCATGCCCTGTGCCTCTAGCGTCTGAACCGCCTTGTGGGCGTCGGCAATGAGCAGCTGTGGGTCGCTGACGTCGACGTCGGCAGGCTCGCCATCTGTCAGTACCAACATGAGTTTTTTGTCGCTGGGTCGCTGCCGCAAGGTTCGCCCTGCATGGCGCAGTGCCGCCCCCATGCGCGTTGACCACGCCGGTTGCAGGCTGGCCAGCCGGGCTTTGGGGATGTCATCCCAAGACTCATCAAAGCCTTTGATGTGCATGTAACGCACCTCGTGCCGGGTGTTGGAGTGAAACCCAGCGATCGCCAAGGGGTCACCCAGTCGGTCCAGCGCCCACGCCAACAAGGCCACCGCGGCTTGGCTGATGTCCAGCAGGCTTTGCTCGCCATCTGGCGCGGTGGTTTGCAACGAGGCGGACAAGTCCATCACCAATTGCACACTGAGGTCTCGCTCGATGGGGCGAGAGCGTTGCTCTAGGCGGTGGCTGGGCGTGTGACCCGTGCGCCAGTCCATCAGCGCGTTCATGGCCAAGTCTGCGTCCAATTCGCTGCCGTGTTCGAGGTGGCGCTCTCGGGTGCGGCCCTGCGGTTTGAGCAAGTCGAGCACCCGGGTCAGGCGTTTGACCAAGGTGGCGTGGCGTTGCATCAGGCGCTCGATGTGGGCGGCGTCACCGCCGGGTTGCAGCGACTCAAAGACCCGCACCCAGTCGGGCCGCTCACACTGCGCGTACAGGTCCCACTCGGGGTAGAGCAGGGGCGGCAAGCGGTCCAACTCGGTGACCGCTTCGGTCGCTTTGCTGGGCTGGGTGTCTTCTTCGTCGCCGTCTTCGATGAAGACCCAAAGGTGGCGGTTGTCGTCCCGCCAGTCAACGTGTGTGTCCGCAAAATGCACGCGCGCCAGCGCATCGCTGGGCCGCCTGGTGCGCGCGACGAAGGCGAGGGCGCAGTCTGCAACCTGTTGGGTCCCTGTCTCGGGGTCCGCCATGAGGGCATGGAATCGCTGCACCCATTCCACCAACGTGGGGTCTTGCAACACAAAATCAGGGTCTAGCACCGCGCGGCCCCACAGGCTGAGTCGGTGCAACAAGCACGCGTGTGTGGTCTCGTCGCAGCCGCCCTCTTGGACGTTAGGGTAGAGCGCCCGCATGGGGCGCTTCAGCCCCGGCCACTGCTGCATCAAATGCCAGTCGATCCGCGTGTCTTCAAACCACTCCACGGCGAAGCGCTGGGCAGGGCTCCAGTTGTCAGCCACACATGGGCGGCTCAATTGGGCGTGGGTGGCCATGTGAAGCACCATCAAGCGATAGCGGTCTAGCGCGCTGACACCTTGCTTGGCATCCAGGGCGTCGGGCAGCCCCATGGTGTCACTTTGCCAAACCGGCAAAGGGGTGCGCGCGCTGCCGTCGGCGGCGTACAGCGGGCTCAAGGCGCTGAAGTGCGCGCTGCTGCCGCACATCGCCCGCAGGCTAAAACCCAGTGTGCGCTCGACGTCTCGCATCAGCACGCCGTGCCGCTCGCGTTGAATCACAGCATGGCTGTCGGCACTGCGCAAAGCGAAATACTCGGCTTGGTTGGGCGGGTGATCCGCGTGTACCCGGGCACCAAAATCGACCCAGGCTTGCCAACCAGCCAATGACAACTGCTGCAATACACGGGGCGATTGTTCGAGCAAGTCGACCAAGCCCGGGCTGGGTTGTGTGGCTTGGCGCCCGTGGATGGAACCCGTTGTGCGGTCCATAAAGTCGCCCACAGCGATCAAAAACTGCTGCAACAGCGCCAGGCTTCCCAAGCGTTTGGCGCTCGGGCCCAGCGCGCTCAAGAGCGTGGCCATTGCCGCACTGTTGGGCGATTTGTTCATGCGCAACAACAGCGCGGTCACTGCATCGAGCGCGTCTTGGGCGCCAGCCTCGCCCACAGCAGCCAAGACTTCTGGCCAGTATGTGAGCCAGGCGATCACAGGCTCTGCGCCGCGCCCCAATTTGCCCAATCGGCGGGCGCCACCCCAGTAGCCATGCAGCGCCTCGGGTCCCAGCAGGGCCATCGCCTCTGGCGCACAGGCGTCAAAAACCGCGCGCACGCCGGGCAGGGCACAGTCAAGCTCGTGCCACGCGGCCAAGACCGCCTGCGGCTCGGGTGCGAGCTCAGTCCCAACAAGCGTCGATGGCATATTCGAGGCTTTGGCGGATATCGGCGTCATCGGTGATGGGGCAGACCAATGCCATGCGACAAGCGCTGGCTGCGGCCACGCCTTGCTGCATCAACTTGGCTGCATAAACGAGTAGGCGGGTGGAAACCCCTTCACTCAAGCCATGGCCCTTGAGCGACCGGGCCACGCCGCCAAGGTGCACCAAGCGTTGCGCTTCGGTTAAGTCAACGCCGCTTTCTGCCACCACGATGCTGGCTTCGATCTCGGGCTCGGGATAGTCAAAGTCAAAGGCCACAAACCGCTGCTTGGTCGATTGCTTGAGGTCTTTCATGACGCTTTGGTAGCCGGGGTTGTATGAGATGACCAGCTGAAAGTCAGGGTGGGCTTCGACCACCTCGGCCTTTTTATCGATGGGCAGGCACCGGCGGTGATCGCTCAGGGCGTGGATCACGACGGTGGTGTCGGCGCGGGCTTCGACCACCTCGTCAAGGTAGCAAATGGCACCGGTGCGGGCGGCTTGGGTCAGCGGGCCGTCGATCCAGCGCGTGCCTTGGCTATCCAAAAGGTAGCGCCCAACCAAGTCCGAAGCGGTCATGTCCTCGTTGCAAGCCACGGTGACCAGGGGTTTCTTGAGGCGCCACGCCATGTGTTCGACAAAACGCGATTTGCCACATCCGGTGGGCCCTTTGAGCATCACGGGCAGGCGCGCAGCATAGGCCGCTTCGTAGAGTTCAACCTCTTGGCCTTGGGCGTGGTAGTGGGGTTCGGTGGTGATCAACGCGGGCATAGATGGCGCTCCGAAATGGGGTCATAGACGGGGATGGCGACGCTCAGCGCGGCTGGCAGCGCGGGTCTCAGCTTATGCAGCCCGTTGCCACCGATGGGGTGGCGGGTGCACAAGCCTTGACTGGGCCAGCGGCGCTTGTGGCTGCCGCGGGCAGCCACACAGACTCAACGGTGTTGGCTGAGTTTGTCGCGCCAGCCGGGGAATAGCTTGTCCGCATCGCCGGGGAACGAGGCAAAGGCACGCGCAAACTCGGGGTGCTCTTTGGCAAACTCGATGGGGTCAGCCCCTGACTTCCAGCACTCGTACGACTGGCGCAACGAGATGGCGCCGGCTGCGGGGCTGTCGATGTGACCGTATGAGCCGCCGCCAGAGGTGTTGATCACGTTGCCGTGACCGAGGTTTTCAAAGAA
>CBFIFT010000045.1:0-13438 GCA_965661935.1 Burkholderiaceae bacterium
GGATGGACTGACCTCGGTCATTCAAAGACTGCAGCTCAACGCCTTCAGGCAACTGAGAGCGCAAACCAGGCAATGCCTTTTGGATGGCATCAATGACAGCAATGGTGTTGGCATCGGGTTGCCTTTGCACAGCCAAAATAATCGACGGCACGCCGTTGTAGCGGCTCACGCGGGTCTCGTTCTCAACCGAGTCGATGATGCGCGCCACATCTCTCAGGTACACCGGCACACCGTCGCGCACCGCAACCATGTGCTGCGCAAATGCACTGGCACTCTCCAGCTGAGTGTTGGCTTCAATGATCAGCGACTGACTCGCGCCCTCAATCACGCCCAGCGGGGCACTTGAGTTAACTGCCCTCAGGCTGTTGGCCAAGTCCGCTAGGGTCAGGTTGCGACTGGCCAAGGCCTCTGGGTCAGCTTTGACGCGCACGGCAAAGCGCTTGGCGCCATAAACAATGACTTGGGCGACACCGTCGATGGTTGAAAGCGAGGGGGACACCAAGTTCTCTGCAAACTCAGACACCCTGGTCAAATCAGCTGTGTTTGAGCTCAGCGCCAAAATCAGCACAGGCGAGTCCGCGGGGTTGACCTTGCGATAAGAGGGCAAGTCGGTCATCTCTGAAGGCAAGCGGCGCTGACTCAGCAACAGAGCCGACTGCACATCAGCGGCAGCGTCGTTGATGTCTTTGTCCTCATTGAACTCCAAGGTCACCGACGTTCTGCCCAATGTGCTTGACGAGGTGATGGTCTTGATGCCGCCAATGGTGGAGAACTGCTTCTCAAGAGGCAAGGCCACCGACTGGGCCATGGACTCAGGGCTGGCGCCACTCAGACTAGCGGTCACGCTGATGGTCGGGGTGTCGTAGCGCGGCAGGGCTGCCACGGGAATTTTGCTCAGCGCGGAGGCGCCCAACGCCAAAATGGCGATGTTCAGCAACACCGTCATGACAGGGCGGCGAATGAAAATTTCGGTCGCGCGCATCGCTTACTCCCGGGTACTGGGCAAAATGGCTGGGCCGATCACGCGCACAGGGCTTCCGGCTTTGACGTTTTGACGCCCGTCAACCACGATTTTCTCACTCTCCTTTAAGCCCCGAACCGCGACAAACTCACCCATTTGAACCATCGGCTCTACCGCTCTCGCTTGAGCCAGGCCTGCGTCGTCGATCAGCATCACTTGGCGCTCATTGCCTTGAAGCGGTGCGCTGACTTGGGGAATCACTGCGACTTGCTCAACGGTTTGTGCGCTCAGATTGATCTGAACTGTGGTGCCTGGCCATAGGCTCGTGCCTGGGTTGGCAACGCTGGCCTTCATGCCCATCATGCCGGTGTCGGCGTTGATTTGGCTGTCATAAAAAGTCAGCCGACCAGTTAATGGCTCGTCTTGCCCAGGCACGCGGACCGTCACTGGCGCACCCACACCAGCTCGACGCACGCTGGGGATTTGCGCCTGGGGCAGGTTGAAGCTCACGCCCATGGGGTCCATCTGAGTGATGCTGACCAACGGCGCGGCGCTGGCACCGCCGCCGACCAAGGTGCCTGGGGTAACGTCAATGCGACCCAAGCGGCCGCTGATGGGCGCCATGATGGTGAACAAACTCAGCTGAATCTGTTGCGCTTGGCGATCGGCTTGTATGGCCTTGAGCTGGGCCTGTTGTGCAGCGAATTGCGACTCGAGCGTAGCGGTGGCACTGCTCGAAACAAACGCTTCGTCCCTGAGCTTTTTTGACAGACTCAGTTGCCGCTGCAGTTCTGCAAGCGTGGCTTCAGCGCTGGCGTAATTGGCGTCTAATTTGGCTGCAATGGCACGCTCTTTTCGGCTATCCAAGCGAAACAAAACGTCGCCCTGTTTGACCGACTGACCCTCTTTGACTGCAATGCTTTCAACAATGGCGCTCACCTGAGGTCGCACCTCGACCGATTGCAGGGGCGTGGCGTATCCCGTCGCACCAAAGCGCTGGGGGATGTCTTCAAGGCCAATGCTCATGACGGTGACAGCTGGCGGCGGGGGGCCCCGTCGCGGCGTGCCAGATGCGGCTCCTTTGGCTTTCGCGTCGCTGGTTTTGGCGCTGCTGGGTTGGCCTGTTGTGGTGGCCGCAGCGGTCGAGGCGGCAGTGGCTGCGTGCGCGGAGGCGCCAACAGTCGCGGCGCTGCATAGCAGCGCTGCAGTGGCAGAGAAAATGGCAAAGATTTTCATGGCAGAGTGGTCCCAAGGGTCGCTGCGAGCCGAATGATCTCGGTGCGCGTTGCGCATAGCATAGCGAGATTCTCGGGGGCTTGCGGTGGCCTTAGAAATAGCCTGCCACGCGGGCGCCAAAGCCCGTAGGACTTACTTCTTGGGGTAGAAGTTGATGATCAAGGGGCTGGGAACGGTGCCGTCCTCATCCTTAGGCAGGCGACCAGTGCGGTCCAAGCCCCTCAGCACGGCTTGATCCCAGGCCGCGACGCCACTTGAGCGCAACAGCTTGCGGCCGATGATCTCGCCGCCGGGTGCCGCCGTCACCTCGACCAAAGCGGGTGGGTTGCCGCGGACCACGCCGCCGAACACGATGTTGGGGCGCACGGCTGCGTCAACTTTGGCGCCGTAAGTGGCAGATGGCCCCTTGGATTTAGCCGCGGTGCCTTGTGCATTGGCGTTGCTGTCGAGCCCGACCAGATCGGCGGTTCTCGCCATTTGTTCAGCGCGCATTTGCTTCAAAATGGCTTCTTGACGCTCGGCTTCGGCTTTCTCTCTAGCAGCCTTCTCTCGGGCGGCCTTTTCCTTGGCGGCTTTCTCTTTGGCAGCTTTTTCGCGAGCGGCCTTCTCTCGGGCGGCCTTTTCCTTAGCGGCTTTCTCTTTGGCAGCTTTTTCGCGAGCGGCCTTTTTCTTGGCAGCCTTCTCTCGGGCGGCCTTTTCCTTAGCGGCCTTTTCTTTGGCAGCCTTTTCTTTGGCAGCCTTCTCACGAGTGGCTTTTTCCTCATCAGCTTTCTCGCGCTCCACTTTTTCTTTTTCAAGCGCGATGTCTGCAGCACTCGGCTGGGTGGGCTCGAGCGCCGGTGGCGTCACAGGCGGCGGTGGTGGCGCGGGCTGCGGCTCTGGCTTGGGCGGCGGAGCGGAGGGGGGCTTGGGCGCTGCTCTGGGCGCGGCTTGTTCGATTACAGCAGAGACCAACTCTGCTTCGAAGACCACGGGTTGTTGGGTTTGCGTCCAGTTGACGCTAACGGTCAAGGCGACCAACAATGCCACGTGCGCAAGCAGTGCGCCCACCATGGCCATGGGCCAATGGATTTGAGAGTCTGTGGCGACGTCTTCAATCACACGGCTGTTGGGGGCGCTTAACGCATCTGTCATAGGCGATGAAATCAGCGGCGGGTGTTGACCGACAAGCCCACGCGAGTGATCCCACCTTGCTGCAGTGCGTCCATGACATTGACCACTTGCTCGTACGCCACAGACTTATCTGCACTGATCACGACGGCTGTGATGGGGTTGCCAACTTGGGTCTCGCGAATGCGGTCTTGCATGGCCAAAACCTGTGACGCCACCTGCGCCAAAGTGGTCGCGACTTTGGCTTTGCCTTCTCGCACTTCGATTTGGGCCTCGGCATCAATGATCACTTGGATCACTTGGTCGGGCTGGCGCGGCGCTTGCCCCATGGTTGGCAACTGAATCATGCTGGGCGCAATCAAGGGGGCGGTGACCATGAAGATGATGAGCAGCACCAGCATCACGTCGATGAAGGGCACCATGTTGATTTCGTTCATGGTGCGGCGCTTTTTGCGCCGTGTGGTCAGTTGCGGCATAAGGCGGTATCTGGGAGCGGGCTCAACCTGCGCTTTGGGCGTTGAGGTTGCGTTGCAAGATGTTGGAGAACTCGTCCATGAACATGTCCATGTGGCTGGCCATGCGTTCGATTTGTGCGTTGAAACGGTTGAAAGCAATCACCGCAGGTATTGCAGCAAACAAGCCAATGGCGGTGGCCACCAAGGCCTCGGCAATGCCGGGGGCCACTGTGGCGAGCGTGACGCTTTGCAGCGAAGCCAAACCCGTGAAGGCGTGCATGATGCCCCAGACGGTGCCAAACAATCCGACGTAGGGTGAGACCGAAGCCACAGATCCCAAAAATGGCAAATGCGACTCAAGAGCATCCATCTCACGTTGGTTGCTCACCCGCATGGCACGCTGAGCGCCTTCGAGCAAGACCGCAGGATCTTGGATGCGGCGCTCACGCAGTTTGAGAAATTCACGCATACCAGAGCTGAACACCCGTTGCAACGATCCGCCTTCGCCTTCTGCGCTTTTGGCGTGGTTGTACAAGTCGTTCAAGCTCGCACCTGACCAAAAGTCGCGTTCAAACTGATCGTTGTGGGTGGCCAAGCGGCGCAGGGTAGCGCTCTTGCCAAAAATCACCGCCCAGCTGATGACGGATACGCTCAAGAGCAACACCACCACAGCCTGGACGACCCAGCTGGCGTTGAGTAACAAGTGGATGATGGACAGGTCTTGGTTCATGTCGGTTTCAATCGGTCCAGAATAGAAGAAGGAATGCGTGCAGGTTTCATGGATTTTGCCTCAACCCAGCCAATGCGTATTTCGCCGTGCGCCAGACGCTTGGGCGCTTCAGCGTCAGGGTCTTGGCGCCAGCAAGATTGGCTGAGCACCAAACTGGCTCGGCCCGCTTGCGTGAGGGTGGTGTGCACGCTCAACAAATCGTCTAAGCGCGCGCTGTGCTCGTATTTGAGAGCGGTGGCAGTTACCACAAACATGCCCCCTGTTTGCTCTCGCAAGTTTTGCTGTTCAACGCCAAGGTGTCTCAGCCACTCGGTGCGTGCGCGCTCGAAAAACTTCAGGTAATTGGCGTAGAAGACGATGCCGCCGGCATCTGTGTCTTCCCAATAAACCCTCACGGGCCAAACAAAGTCAGCTTGCAACTCGCTCATGCGCTTTCGTGGGGCCTTAGTTCAGGTGCCAAGGGGTGCAGCACGCCGTTGACAAACTTGTGGCCATCGGTGCCGCCAAACGATTTGGTCAACTCGATGCTTTCGTTGAGAACCACGCGCATGGGCACATCTAAACAACGTTGTAGTTCGTAGACGCCGATCCACAAAATCACGTGCTCAATCGGAGAGATCTCGGCCAACGGGCGGTCTACATGAGGCGCGATGCGGGCATCTAGCAGCGCACGGTCTTCAGCGCAGCCGCGCAACAAGCCGTCGAAATACACGCTGTCGCATTTGTGAAAACCTGTGAGGTCGCGGGTGTAAGTGTCGATACCCTCGAGCGTGTCTTGACCGATCAACACTTGGTACAAGGCTTGCACGGCGAACTCGCGCGCACGCGTTCGCGCTGAACGCTCTGAAGCCTTGCGCTTGCCGCTGCGGGGGGAGGTAGAGGGGGCTTCAGGGTTCATGCTCAGCTGATTTGGTCTAGGGTTTGAGCCATCTCAACGGCCACTTGGGCCGCGTCGCGACCCTTGTCGGTTTGGCGAGCCCGAGCCTGCGCGTCGTCTTCGACGGTCAAGATGGCGTTGGCAATCGGAATCTCGTAGTCCAGCGACACCCGCGTGACGCCAGCGCCAGATTCGTTGGCGACGAGTTCGAAATGGTAGGTCTCACCGCGAATGATGCAGCCCAGCGCAATCAGTGCGTCGTACTCGTCGTCTTTGGCCAAGGCTTGCAGGGCCACGGGTATTTCGAGTGCGCCTGGCACGTCGACCACGCGGATATCGCCTTCGGCCACGCCCAAGCGCAACAATTCATCTCGACACGCATCGAGCAGCGACTGCGTCACCTCATGGTTGAAGCGTGCGCGCACGATGCCAATGAGCAAATCCTCGCCATTGAGTTCAGGGGTTGGGCCTTGATCAGCGTGTAGCATGACATTCACTCTCGTTCGTTTTGAAAACCACAAATTTCGAGGCCATAGCCGGCCATGCTGGGCATGCGGCGAGGCGCACCCATGAGGGTCATGCGGCTGACGCCACATGCGCGCAGAATTTGCGCACCAATACCGTAGCTGCGCAAGTCCATTTGACCGCGCGAAGGGCCGTGTGCGGGTTTAGCAACGCCTTGAAACTGGGCGATCAACTCAGCACCAGTTTCGCCGGCGTTCAAGAAAACCGCCACCCCACGCCCTTGGGCCTCTAGGTAGCGCAGCGCTTCGTCCAGTGGCCAAGAGTGCAAAGGGCGGCCCACTTCGAGTGCATCTAGCAAAGACAGCGGCTCGTGCACGCGCACCGGCACAATGTCTTGGTCCTGCCACTCGCCCTTGACCAAAGCCAGATGCACTTGGTCTCCGGTGCGGTCTTTGAAGGCATGAGCTGTGAATTCGCCGTAAGCGGTTTTCAAAGGCCGTGCACCCAAGCCATCAATCAAAGACTCGTTGCGGCTGCGGTGTTCGATCAAGTCGGCGATGGTGCCAATCTTGAGGCCGTGCTCGGCGGCAAATACCTGCAAATCAGGCAAGCGCGCCATGGTGCCGTCGTCTTTCATGATTTCGCAAATCACGGCAGAGGGCGAACAACCAGCCATGGCAGCGAGGTCACAACCTGCTTCGGTGTGCCCAGCGCGCATCAACACGCCGCCGTCCACCGCCTGTAGCGGAAACACATGCCCAGGCTGCACCAAGTCGCTGGGTGCGCTGTTGGCGTCTACCGCCACCGCGATGGTCTTGGCTCGGTCTGCGGCAGAGATGCCGGTTGTGACGCCTTCGGCAGCCTCGATTGAAACGGTGAAGGCGGTTGAGTAAACCGTGCCGTTTTGGCGTGCCATGGGCGGAAGGCCCAGATACTCGCAACGCTCTTTGGTGAGTGTGAGGCAGATGAGGCCGCGGCCGTATTTCGCCATGAAATTGATGGCTTCGGGCGTCACAAAGTCGGCTGCCAAGACCAGGTCGCCTTCGTTTTCTCTGTCTTCCTCGTCAACCAAAATAACCATGCGGCCTGCGCGCATGTCAGCGACGATGTCTTCGACGGGGGAAATGGGGACCGTGTTCATGAGAAGTTCCAAAAGAGCAAATTCGGTGGGTGCGAGCCCACCACAACCCACATTATCGCAAGTTAAACGCCTTGGTTGCGCCAAGTCGCTCGGCAGGTGGGCAAAAGTTTCAGTCTTGCGCTGCTTCGGTCGTCGTGCCAGGGCTGAGCATGCGCTCTACATAGCGCGCGATCAAGTCGATTTCTAGGTTGACGCCGTCGCCTGCTTTGAGCGTGCCAAGGGCGGTGTTTTCGATGGTGTGCGGAATCAAGTTGATGCTCAGCAAACACGCCTGTGCTTCGTCGCGCACTTGATTGACCGTCAAGCTAACCCCGTTGACCGTCACTGACCCTTTGTATGCAATGAACTTGGCCAGCGCTTGCGGCGCCTCAATCGCCAGCAACCAACTCTCGCCAACAGGCTCAAACTGTCGCACCCTGCCTTGGCCATCGACATGCCCACTGACTAGGTGACCGCCCAAGCGGTCGTTGGCACGCAAGGCTTTTTCGAGGTTGACCGTGTTGAGGCGGTCCAAGCCACAGGTTTTGTTCAACGACTCGGCCGATATATCGATGGTGAATTGGCCATTCGCCGTGTCTAACGTGGTGACCGTCATGCACGCGCCGTTCAAAGCGATGCTGTCACCCAGGCCCACATCAGCCAAATAGTCGGCGTTGACATCCAAGGTGAGGCGTTTGCCGTGTGCGGCTGAGTCGCCCAAGTCTTGGATAGCGCTGATGCGGCCGACGGCCGTGATGATGCCTGTGAACATGTCAAAAATCTTTCGTGATGCAAACGGCCTTAAAAGGGCCAAGACTCGTGAGTGAGCAGTCGAACCCGCCAGTCGGGGCCCACGCGCTGCGAATCGATCCAGTTTAGCGCGAGGGCCTGATCCACATGGTTTAGGGGGCCAAATGTGCTCATGCCTTGACCCTGGCCCAGCCACTTGGGTGCGAAGTAGATCAACAGCTCGTCTACCAGGCCTTCGCGCAAGAAAGACGCGTTCAATGCGGCGCCCGCTTCTAGGTGCAACTCATTGATCCCTTGCTGACCTAAGTCTTGCAGCATGGTGGGCAAATCGACCTTGCCACCGGCGTTGGGGCATGCCACCGCACGCTGAGACCGACCCACCACCGGATGGTCTGCGTCGGCGTCGCGCTGGGCGTGGTAAACCCATACCTCGCGCTCGGGGGCCCACAGTTTGGCGTTGTTGGGGGTTTGCAAGCGGCTGTCGATCAACACCAAGTGGGGCTGGCGTGGCGACTCTACCCAGCGCACATCTAGGGTGGGGTCATCGCTGAGCACGGTGCCGATGCCCGTGGCTACCGCACAGGCCCGAGCACGCCACGCGTGGCCATCGGCTCGCGCCGCCTCAGAGGTGATCCACTGGCTTTGCCCGTTCGACAAGGCGCTGACGCCATCGATAGAGGCGGCCATTTTGAGTCTCACCCAAGGACGTCCACGAACCATGCGGCTGAAAAACCCCACGTTCAACTCGCGCGCTTGCTCGGCCATCAAGCCCACATCGACGCGCATGCCAGCAGCCTGCAAACGCGCCACGCCTTGGCCACTCACCAATGGGTTGGGATCTGTGCAAGCGATCACGATCCGGCTGAGCCCAGCCTCGATCAATGCGTTGACACAAGGGGGCGTGCGACCTTGGTGCGAGCAGGGCTCGAGCGTCACATAAGCCGTCGCGCCTTGCACGGCATGCCCCTTGCCTTGCGCATCGCGCAGCGCCATGACCTCGGCATGCGCTTGGCCCACTGCTTGGGTATGGCCTTGGCCCAAGACCTGCCCTGCCGCATCGGTGATGACGCAGCCCACACGCGGGTTGGGGTTGGAGAGCCACAGCGCTCGCTCCGCCCATTGCAGGGCCAAGCCCATGCCTTGCGCGTCTGAAGTGATCAATGGCGTTGAATCTGACATGCCGCCATGTTACCCAAAGCCTGCGCCCAAATTTGCCCACAACGCGGTTGGCTGTGGCCTGCGCGACAAGCCTGGAGTCGCTCACTCGCAGGGCTCACCACTTGGGTCTGTGCGCCACAACACTGCCTGCTCGTTGGTGGCCCAGCCCACACACTGGGTTGGCGATGTGTCGCCAGAGCTTGCGCTCAGTCGGCGCAACTCAAAGGCATCGCCATCTCCGCGCTGCCACACCCACACCACGCTAGCCTCGTCGCTCAAACACGGCGGGCTGCTGTGTTCACTGCCGCCGAGCTCACCCGATGGGACGGCGGGCGCGCTGTCGCTAACCCACGCCAGGCGCTCAATGGCCATCGCGCAGTGCATCAACTCTTGCTGCGCGTGCTTGTCCTTGAGGCCCGATTGCATGGCCTGCATGGCATGGAACGACGCCCAGATGACCACCATCGAGAGCACCAGAACCACCAGCCACTCGAGCAAGATCGCGCCGCGTGGTCGTTGCGCCGCCATCAGGGTTGCAGCCAGCGCCAAGCCAGCACAGTCGCAGGCGCTTGGTCTTGCAACCGCAAAACCATTTGACCGGCCGAGGCGGTGCCGCTTCGCCACCCCTTAGAAACCACGGTCACGCGCACCAACCAATGCTGGGGTTCTGCGCCGTCCACCTGCACCCAAGGTTCAAGCCAATAGCGCGTGTGGTCGCTATCCAACAGCAGGTCGGCGGTATCCACTTCGCCGCCGTGGTCACCCACAGCGCTGCCGGTTTGCCAGCTTTCAGGCTCGCTGGCGAGCATCAACCACTGCGCGGCGCTTCGACTGCTGGGGCGGCCGAGCGCGCACAGGCCGCGCCAGCACGCGGTGGCGATGGCGGGGTTGTCGACACGGGCTTGCGTCCAGCTTGCAAGTTGCGCCTCAAACAAGGCACCCGTCGGGTGTTCATTGGGTGCATCGCTCAAAGTCACCGACCACGGCACGCCCTGTTCAGCGCGACAGCCTGTGCATTCAAGGTCTTGCCGTGCTGCCGCAATCCCTGCCCGCACGGCGTGCTCACTGCGCTGCTGATCAAGGCCGTTGGACACGCTGCGCTGCCATTGCCAAGTGTCAAACTGCGTGGCCAGCGCCACCCACGCCAGCACACTGACCCAAGCCATCCACAGCAACAAGGCGCTGCCGCGCACAGGTGCGGTGTCGCGCCATAGGCGCCGCTTGGCCATCAAAGAGCCCCCGGCGCGACGGGGCGGTGAAACACTTGCCGCGTCAGCACGTAGGTCCCCTTGGCTGGTGGCAGCTGCGCACCTGCGCAGTCGGCGTGCGCGCCGCGAGGCCATTGCCAAGACGGGTGTCGCCGCACCACGCAAACATCGATGGCCTGCACGCGAAGGCCATCTGGTGGCGTGGTCTGCCATCGCCAACCGGCACCACTTTGCGTTGCCCACGCCACTTGCCAACTGTGAACGTCTGTCAGCGTGGGTTGAGTGACGCCGTGGCTGGTGCACCTCAGCGTGCCGTCACGCAGTGTCACGTGGTCGCTCACTTGGTCGCCCAGGGTTGAGGCGGTGTAGTTCAAACAGCCGCCATGGCTAAAGCCTTCAGGCAACGCGTGGTGCAAGTCCAGCACCGTGTCAGCGCCCGCAGCACGCGGTGCGGGCGTTGTGCTCTCGCGCAGGCTGGCCGACTGGGTGGCGTCGTCCACCAGTGCGACCGACCCGCCTTGTTGCCATTGGCGTCCCACCGCGCGCAGCCATTGCTGTGAAGACCAAAACACCTCCCAGCGCAGCTGTTGTTGGTTTTGTGTGCGCCAAGCCTGGGCCAAGGTCTGAACAGCGGCTGCGGCAAGCAAGGCGCCGATGACGCTGGCCCACATCACGTCCAACAAGGCCGCACCCTGCGCCTGCCTTGCATGGCCTTGGCGCGCCTTTGGCGAGCTGGCAGGGTTTGGCGCGACCAAGGTCGGCGCTGGCGAGGGCAGGGCGGCTGGGGCCATGGTTCAAAACAACAAGGTTTGGCTTAAGCAGGCCCATCCTGGCGGGCATTCACTGGCATCTGCGGTGCTGGCCTCGATCGCATCCATGTGGCTGATGCGCCAGCGCAGCGACACGCGCAAGCCATAGGCGACGTGGGCAGCAGGCGGCAAGTCGGCAGCCTGGGCTGCTTGCAGTGGTTGAACCTGCGAGTCACCCTTTGGCAAGGTGGTGCGCACCGCATGGCGCCAAGCGCTCAAACTCGCGGCCTGCCAAGCCGGGGCTGCGCAAGCGCTTTGCCAGCAGTCCGACGGGCCGCCCGCGATGGGGGAGCCCCAGCTCCAGGCCCACGCACTCGGCATCACTTGTGTGGCAGTGCTGCTGTGCGCACGCAGGGCGTGTAAGTGTTCGCTCAACTGCGTCATCAGGTGAGCGGCTGTGAGCCGTTGTCTGGCTTGTGCGTCCAGGGCACTGGCGCGCGCTTGCCAACGCCAAAGTGCGGCAATGGTGAGGCTCACCCAAACCGTGGCGACAATCACCTCTAGTAAGGCCATGCCGCGGTGGCTGCGCTTCATGGGGTTCGCTCGACTTGTATGCGGGCCCAGGCCACTTTGACGGCTTGGCGCTGGTTGATTTGAAAGGTCTGCACATACGACGTGGTGCCCTTAGAGCCAAAGCGAAGCGCGGCGCGTGTGCTGGAGATGTCGCTGGCATAGGGCGGTGTGATCAGGCCGACAGCGGTGTCGGTATCGGCATCGAATGCGCGGTTGCCATTGCGGTCGATGAAGATCTGCCACCCGCATGACCAGTCGTGGTCGATGTCCAACAACCTCGCGCAAACCAAAGGTTGGACCTCTACGTCAGCGCTGCGCCGCAGCGCTTCGTGTTGTGCCATGCGCAGGCTGCGCACCAAGGTTTGACTGACCGATGTGGTCTGCATCGCATGCGCCATGGCTTGCAGGTGCGACCCAGCCAAAGCCGCAAGTGTCGCCATGAGAGCCAGGGCCAAAAGCCACTCGAGCAGAGCGGCTCCGCGTGTGTGGAGGGTCGGCCGCTGGCTAAGCGATTGCCAGGCGGCTGTTGGTTGCGCACGGCCAAGGTGCTGTGTGTCAAGCGCCGCATCGACACTGGTCAGGGCAGCGAGGCAAAAAGAGGGCAGAGGCTGTGCCATGCAGCCAATTTATCGACAAGCCACAAACCCATCAGGCGTTGCGCGTCAAATCGCGCGCCAACGTGTGAATAGTCGCGCTATCGCTTGCCTTTGACGTCGTCCAAAAAGGCTTTGAACTCGTCGATGTCTTCAAAGCTTTGGTAAACGCTGGCAAAGCGCACGTAGGCCACTTTGTCCATCTTTTTTAGCTCTCGAATCACCAGCTGACCAATGCGCGCAGACGGTACCTCGCGCAGCGAGGGGACCAGCAGCTTTTCTTCGATGCGCTCGATGGCCGCGACCAGCAACTCAGCGCTGACAGGGCGTTTGCGCAGCGCTAAGCGAAACGAGGCTTCGATTTTTCGGCGTTCGTACTCGACCCGGCTGCCGTCTTTTTTGACAACCATGGGAAACGAGATTTCGGGCCGCTCGTAGGTGGTGAAGCGGCGCTCACAGTGGCTACACCGGCGACGGCGACGCAGTTGTGTGTCTTCGTCCGCCAAGCGGGTTTCAACCACGGGGGTATCTGCGTGTCCGCAAAAAGGGCACTTCA
This sequence comes from Burkholderiaceae bacterium, assembly GCA_965661935.1. Taxonomy (GTDB): domain Bacteria; phylum Pseudomonadota; class Gammaproteobacteria; order Burkholderiales; family Burkholderiaceae_C; genus RS62. Next base: position 12,542 of record CBFIFT010000045.1, read on the forward strand.
TCGAAGGCCCCCGTGCTCAAACCGCTGCAGCGTCATGCGCTGTAAACCGGAAAGCGTGCGGTCAACGCGGCAACCTTTTCGCGCACCGTGGCCAAGTTGGCCTCGTCGTGGGGGTTGTCCAGCGTGTCGGCGATCAAGTGGGCTGTGGCCACTGCCTCTTCGATGCCGAAACCGCGCGTCGTCAAGGCCGGCGTTCCGATGCGCACACCGCTGGTGACCATGGGTTTTTGTGGGTCATTGGGGATGGCGTTCTTGTTTACCGTGATGTGCACCGAGCCCAATATCGCCTCAGCTTCTTTGCCTGTGAGGTTCTTGGGTTGCAGGTCAACCAACATGACATGGCTTTGCGTTTTGCCGCTGACGATGCGCAGCCCGCGCTGTGTCAATGTCTTGGCGATGGCGTCGGCGTTGGCGATGACGCGCGCTTGGTAGTCTTTGAAATCGGGCTCAAGTGCCTCTTTGAAGGCGACAGCTTTGGCCGCAATCACGTGCATCAATGGGCCACCCTGTAGGCCTGGAAAGATGGCGCTGTTGATGGCCTTCTCGTGTTCGGCCTTCATGAGGATGATGCCGCCGCGTGGACCACGCAAGCTCTTGTGGGTGGTCGATGTGACCACGTCGGCATGCGGCACAGGGTTGGGGTATACGCCCGCTGCCACCAAGCCCGCATAGTGGGCCATATCGACCAAAAAGATAGCGCCCACTTCTTTGGCCACTTTGGCAAAGCGCTCGAAGTCTATGTGTAGGCTGTAGGCAGACGCGCCGGCAATGATCAGCTTGGGCTTGTGCTCACGAGCCTTGGCTTCCATGGCTTCGTAGTCGATGGCCTCGTTCTCGTCCAAGCCATAAGAGACCACGTTGAACCACTTGCCGCTCATGTTCAGCGCCATGCCGTGG
>CBFIFT010000046.1:0-13286 GCA_965661935.1 Burkholderiaceae bacterium
CTCTCCGACGTTGATGAACAGGGTGCTGGCGTCCGTACGCAGCAGCTCTAAGCCCGACAACATCATGGGGGCAATCGTGGCTTCTCTCGTGGTCATGTGTTTCTCACCTGTGGCGTGTTTCATCAGGTGAGCGTCGTTGTGTCGTCGTCTAATTCAGCGGCACATGTTGGCTGCGATGTTGACGTGTCGCCCTCAAGCCTCATCCAACCGGGTTGGATTGCAACGCTCCTTGGGGCGAATCGTAAGCCGCGTATTTTAACCAGCTAGCCGCATACCAAAGCCAATGAACAGCAAACCCACAGTGGTGGATAACAACGCCGACAAGCTACGCCGCTGAGCAAAGGTTTGTGCCAAACGCACACCGCCCAAAATCAGCACACTGAGGTAAATCACACTGGCGGCCTGAACAATAGAGCCCAGCAACAAAAAGGACAATGCGGGGTGCGCGTAATCGGGGCTGACAAACTGAACAAAAAACGACAGGAAAAACAGAATGGCCTTGGGATTCAACAAACTGATCACGCAAGCCTTGCGGTACACATCACTGGGCCGCCTTTCGGCCACGAGCGTGAGCGCAGCCATGATTTGAGACCGACCCACAGCCGGGTCGCTGGCTCCTTCAGGGTTGACTCCGGGCGACTGGCTCGCAGCTCGCTCCAAGCGCGCGGCGCGCACGGAGGCCATCACGCCCCAAATCAACCGCAAACCCAAGTAGCTGAGGTAGATGGCACCCACCCACTTGATGGCTTGGTAAATCAATGGGTTGGCTTGCAAAACTTGCGCGGCACCCAATGCCGTGAGCAACATCAAAATGGCATCGCCAGTGAGCACACCCAGGGCCCCGGCAAAGCCCATTCTTGCGCCTGAGCGCACGGCCACACTGAGCACGTAGAGCGAGTTTGGCCCTGGTAGCAAAACAATTGCGATGGTTCCGGCAATGAACACGCCGATGTCAGTCACGCCAAACATGAGAGGAGCCTTTCATTGCGAGGGCTGAGAGCCCGTCGGGGCGCGGGTAAAAGCAAAGATAGAGGTGGGCTTTGGTGCGCGGGGGATTGCACAGCAATCAAGGGGCGACCCAGACGCGAGGGCGCTATTGTGAAGCATGGGAAGTCGCCATGCAACGTTGTGATCAAGCCCCGCTGGTGGGTTGACGTGCGGTTGCGTCTAAAAGCACACTTTGGCGACAAGTTTGGCGCTCAGCCTGACAGAAAATACCCCCTTCTCCAATGCGCACCATGCGCGGCATTTCCACTTGCAACTCAGGGGCGGCAACATGAGCTCACGCCAGACTCAAGATTCCATGCCAAAGACGGCCATAGTCACCGGCGCAAGCGGCGGCATCGGGCGCGCCTGTGCCATCGCATTGCTTCAAGACGGGTGGCGCGTGGCGCTGCTGGGTCGGCGTTTAAGCGGGCTAGAAGAGACCCGTGACTTGGCGAAGCAACCCAACGAGCAGAGTTTGCTGCTGGTTGCTGATGTGAGTGATGCACAAGCTGTTTCCAGCGCCTTTATGCAGGCTCGCGACGCGTGGGGACGTTTGGACCTGTTGTTCAACAACGCCGGCGTTTTTACGCCCAGCGCCCACCCCGGCGCGACCGCGCTTGAACATTGGCACGCATCGGTGAACACAAATTTGAACGGCGCTTTTTATTGCCTGCGCGAAGCCTTTCAATGGATGTCCACGCAAAACCCTCAAGGCGGGCGAATCATCAACAACGGCTCTATTTCGGCCCATGCGCCGCGGCCTGGTTCGATTGGCTACACCGCAACCAAGCACGCCGTGAGCGGATTAACCAAGACGGCCGCGCTGGATGGCCGACCATTTGGGATCGCTGTTGGCCAGATTGACATCGGCAACGTCGCCAGTGACATGACGGCCGCGATGGCGGCTGGCGTGCCTCAGGCTGATGGCAGCATTCGCCCAGAAGCACGCATGGAGATGGCGGGCGTCGTGGATACTTTTATGAACATGGTGAGCTTGCCGCTCAGCGCAAATGTGCTTTTCACGACCGTGATGGCAACCACCATGCCTTTTGTAGGCCGCGGTTGACGACTCAAACAAACCATAGATTGAACTGGAGTTTTCAATGAAATTGCTTCGCCACGGCCCCAAGGGTCAAGAAAAGCCTGGGTTGTTGGATGACCAAGGTCAGATTCGTGATTTGTCTGGTGTGGTCTCTGACATCACTTGCGAGACTTTGTCGCCAGAAAGCCTCTCGCGCCTAGCGGCGCTGAATGCCGCAGACCTTCCACTTGTCGACGCAGGCGCGTATGCCGTGCCTTGGTCTGGCATGCGCAAGTTTTTGGCCATCGGCTTGAACTACGCAGACCATGCGGCCGAGGCTGGTATGCCGTTGCCCACTGAGCCCATTCTCTTTACCAAAGCCATCAGCTGTGCGGTGGGGGCAAACCACGACGTGGTCTTGCCGAAGGGCTCGGTCAAATCAGACTGGGAGGCTGAGCTCGGTGTGGTGATTGGAACCCGGGCCAGGTATGTAGACGAAGCCCAGGCCCTGAGCCACGTCGCCGGCTACTGTGTTGTCAACGATATTTCAGAGCGGGCGTACCAAATTGAGCGTGGCGGCACATGGGACAAGGGCAAAGGTTGCGACACCTTTGGCCCCATCGGCCCCTGGCTGGTCACAGCCGACGAGATCAGCGACCCGCAGAACCTAGACGTCTGGTTAGACGTCAACGGACAGCGGTTCCAGACTGGGAACACCAAAACCATGATTTTTGGGGTCGCGCAGATCGTCAGCTACTTGAGTCAATTCATGACGCTAGAGCCTGGTGATTTGATCACCACCGGCACGCCTCCTGGCGTGGGCATGGGTGTCAAGCCAGAGCCCATTTATTTGAGGCCGGGCGATGAAATGCGTTTGGGTATTTCTGGCTTGGGTGAGCAACGCCAAAAGGTTTTTGCTTGGGATAGCGCTCGGATTGACGCTTAACTACCCAGGGTTGGCTCAAGCCCCAGCTGCAAACAGCACGACCCTATTGTGTGCACTGGCGGTCGCTCATTTTTGGTTTACCCTACAATAGCGAGATTGGTTTCCCGTCATTTTGATTCACTGTCTCTCGGAGATTTCTCATGTCAGATCAACCCAAAAAACATTCCGACGACCCCATGGCCAGCGTGGTTCACCAGATTCCTTGGGTCTTGCCTTTGGCTGGCGGCTTGTTGATCTTTTTGCTGGCTGCCATTGCCGTGCTGTTGGCGTAAACGCCAACGCGCTAAGGGGCGCGCCTGCTGCGCCAATCAGCCGCACAAACGTGCGGTTTTTTTTCGCCTTTTTGCAATGCCATCAGGGACTCACACAATGGAATTCATCATAGGGTTATGCGATTTATGCATGTAACCGCTTCGTAACATTTGTCCCGCGTTTCTACAATGGCTCATCCTCATGATGGTTCTTCATGGGGTTTTTTTGGGTCACTGCAGGTGTGGCGGCGACCCAAAACAAAGAAACGGCTTTCGATAGCAACTTGTATTTGGCACGCGTGCAAACAGCAGGTGGTTATCGAAGTTCGTTTTTTTATTTTGGAGCATTTATGTCAAATCAATCAGCACCTGATTTTGTGCGCCACTCCGGCTTGATCCAATGGGTCGAACAGATGGCGAAGTTGTGTCAACCCGCGCGCGTCGAGTGGTGCGATGGGAGCACTGAAGAATACGACCGCTTGTGCGAGCAAATGGTTCAGGCAGGCACCCTGCGTCGCCTCAACCCGGCCAAACGACCCAACTCTTATCTCGCATGGTCCGACCCTTCCGATGTCGCTCGCGTCGAAGACCGAACCTATATTTGCAGCGCAAAGAAAGAAGATGCTGGCCCCACCAACAACTGGATGGACCCGGCTGAAATGCGCGCCACCTTGAATCCCCTGTTCGATGGCTGCATGCGCGGGCGGACGATGTACGTGATTCCATTTTCTATGGGGCCTTTGGGCAGCCCCATTGCGCACATCGGCGTCGAGTTGTCAGACAGTCCCTATGTTGTGGTGAACATGCAAAAGATGACCCGCATGGGCCGCGCGGTCTACGACGTGTTAGGAACGGACGGCGAATTTGTGCCTTGCGTGCACACGGTCGGCGCGCCTTTGGAGGCCGGGCAAGCTGACGTTGCATGGCCCTGTAACCCCGACACCAAGTACATCGTGCACTACCCTGAAACGCGCGAGATTTGGTCCTACGGATCTGGCTACGGTGGCAACGCTCTGTTGGGTAAGAAGTGTTTTGCTCTGCGCATTGCTTCGACCATGGGCCGCGATCAAGGCTGGTTGGCTGAGCACATGTTGATTTTGGGCGTCACCAAACCTGACGGCAAGAAATACCATGTTGCGGCGGCTTTCCCCAGTGCTTGCGGCAAGACCAACTTCTCGATGTTGGTCCCTCCTAAAGGGTTTGAAGGCTGGAAAGTCACCACCATTGGCGACGACATCGCATGGATCAAGCCCGGACAAGATGGGCGCCAGTATCCGATCAACCCAGAGGCCGGTTACTTTGGCGTCGCACCAGGCACCAACATGGAAACCAACCCCAACTGCATGCGCAGTTTGGACAAAGACGTGATCTTCACCAACGTCGCCCTCACCGACGACGGCGATGTGTGGTGGGAAGGCATGGAAAAGGACCAGGGCAACCAGCTGCCAGCACACCTGATTGACTGGCAAGGCAAGGACTGGACGCCAGAGTCTGCGTTGGCCGAGGGTACCAATGGCAAGCGCAAAGCGGCCGCCCACCCGAACGCCCGCTTCACCGTGTCCGCTGTGAACAACCCCGCCCTTGACGAGGCATGGGATGACCCCAAAGGTGTGCCCATCGACGCCTTTATTTTTGGTGGCCGCCGTTCAACCACTGTGCCTTTGGTCACGCAGGCCCGCAACTGGGTTGACGGCGTCTACATGGCCTCGACCATGGGGTCCGAAACCACTGCGGCTGCATTTGGAGCACAAGGTGTGGTGCGGCGAGACCCGTTTGCTATGCTGCCGTTTGCCGGCTACAACATGAGCGCGTATTTCCAGCATTGGCTCGACTTGGGCGCTCGGCTCGAAAGCGCCTCAGCGAAGTTGCCCGCCATTTTCACAACCAACTGGTTCCGCAAAAATGAACAGGGACAGTTTGTTTGGCCTGGTTTTGGCGAGAACATGCGCGTGCTCAAGTGGATGCTAGAGCGCATCGAAGGGTCCGCAAGTGGCCAAGAGCATTTGTTTGGTGTGAGCCCCAACTACAACGACCTGCAATGGGACGGCTTGGCATTTAGCGTCCAAGAGTTTGAGCAAGTCAGCAGCATTGACAAAGACGCTTGGAAAGAAGAGCTCAAATTGCACGATGAGTTGTTCGAAAAGCTGTCTTACGGTTTGCCTGACGAGCTCAAGCAAGCCAAGGCCCGTTTGGCGGCAGCGTTGGAAGCCTGATCTACACAGCCCTCACCCCATGGCATCTGCGCAATGCTCTGGGGTTGTGGGGGTCTTGAGCGCACGCTTGGAATCGTTCCCCACGAAGCTCCGGCACCTTATCCCCCCACTTGAAGAAATCGATCGCATGCGAAGCGGTGAGGCCACTGACCGAGTTCAAGCACCGATGCGCCACCAGACGCACAAAAGCCACCGCAAACGGTGGCTTTTTTTGGGTCGAAGTCAGCTGAACCCGTATCAGATGTAGTACATCCGCACGGCGCGACCGCGGTAATAAACTTCGGTGGGCATGACATCGCGCAACTTCAAGGGCTCAACCTTCACGGCTGACTCTAGGCCCATAGGCGCCATCGCAGCCTCAAAAGCGGCGTTGCCTTCTTGGCGTGCACGCGCAGCTTGTAGCTCAGCCATCAAACGGGGATCGCTCGTGGCCATGTCCATGAAGCGGCGCTCTGCACGGCGATCTGCCACTGACAAAGCGTAACCATTCAACGCCAACTTGATGCGCGAAGCCAACAAACGGGCTGGCAAGCGGGTCGCTACAAAAGCAGCAAAAACCACGGCCCACATCAACAACCAGGCGGCCACAGCGTGACCGTCGGTCAAAGCACCGAGGTAGTGGTCAGCGACCACCACTGACAAAGCGGTGGCGGCCGTCACCAATGCGGCGGTTAAAGAAGCCGAAGCGGGGGCGGCGGATGCGCGCACGCGGCGCACGGGGCGATGCAGGTCTGCTGAAATGGTTGCGGCGGTCATGGTGTTTCCTTAGGGGATGTGTTTTGGTATGGGATGAACTTTAAGGGTTTTCCCCTACACGCGTCCAATTTATTTTTATTATGCTTATCATTCATCCTAGTTATGAAACAGCTGAACTTTCGAACCTTCGACCTCAACTTGCTGCGCGTCTTCGACGCCGTCATGCAAGAGCGCAACCTCACCCGCGCGGCGGAGCGTTTGGCCATGACCCAACCTGCCGTCAGCAATGCCATGCGCCGTTTGCGTGAGCATTTGGGCGATGTCTTGGTGTCTCGATCAGGCTACGGCATTGAGCCCACGGCCAAAGCGCTGGTTTGGTGGCCGGCGATTCGCGAGGCGCTGGACCAGATCCAACACACACTGGCGCCCGCTGTTTTTGACCCAGCAACGGCTGAGGACCAGTTTGTGCTCGCCATGGCCGACGCCACGGCCACCGAGTTGATACCCGATTTGCTCAACACACTCAATGCCGAAGCACCTTATGTTCGCGTGCGGGTCTTGCCATTGACGACACGCGATCCCCGCGAGATTTTGCGGGCGCGCGAGGTGGATTTAGCGATTGGTTACTTTCCGGGCGTCAGCGCTGAGCTGTCGACCTCACACCTGCAAGAGGCCAAGCCACAGTTCATGATTGAGCGTTTGTATGAGGGGCGCTATGTAGCGGTGATGCGCAAATCACACCCACTGGCCCAATGCGCTGAGCTCAGCATCGATCAATTCTGCGAAGCTCGCCACTTGTTGGTGAGTTTCAGCGGCCGCCCTTATGGTTTTGTTGACGAGGCCTTAGCTGCAATGGGCAAAGCCCGGCGGGTGGTGATGACGGTGAATCAGTTTTTCACCGCTGGACAAGCCGTCTCCAAGGCCGACCTGATCACGGTGCTTCCCGAAGACTTTGTCACGGCCACCGGTGTGAGCGAGCAATTGGTCGTGCGCGAGTTGCCGCTGCCCATGCCGGCTGTACACATCGACGCCTTGTGGCACCACGACAACGAGTTCGATGCTGCCCAGCAATGGTTGCGGGCTCAGATCAAGCGCGCATCGACCGCGCGCTAGTGCACAAGGCGGCGTCTCAGGGGACCGTTCGAGGCTCGCTTTGACGGTCAAACGCACTCAACGCTTCGGCCGCGTACATCAAGTTGGGCCCTCCGCCCATGTACACCGCAATCGCCAACATTTCTTCGAGTTCATCGCGGGTACAGCCCAGCTTGATCAAGGCCTTGGTGTGGAACGCGATGCAACCCGAACAATGGGTGCTGACGCCAATGGCCAGGGCAATGAGCTCCTTCGTTTTGGCATCAATCTCGCCTGGCGCCATGGCTGCCGCGGCCAACTGCGCAAAGCCCTGCATGGCGGCTGACTGGGATTTTCGAAACGGACCCAGCTCGCCATTGATGTGTTTCATCAACTCGACGTGGTCAAATGTGCTCATGGTGTTTCCTTGGTAAAGCGCAAAACGGCGTGCCATCAGTGGTTAATGGCCGCAGTATGCAATGCACTTGAAGCGTTGCATTTGATGTTGGTCAGAATGGTTTGAATCCGTGTGTGCGTAAGAATTTGCGCGCGTGACACGGCATGAGCCGTGGTTTCCATTAAAGTGGCGACCATGCGACACCCTTCCACCGCCTCGCAAGAGGTTACCCCCCAACAATTGCGCGATGCGATGGCCACGTTGGCAACTGGCGTGACTGTGATCACGACTTTGGACGGCAGTGGGCGCCCTGTAGGCTTGACCGTGAACTCTTTCAGCTCTGTTTCTCTTGAGCCCCCTTTGATCCTGTGGAGTTTGGGCAACGGCTCCAGTTGCCGTGCGGCTTTTGATCTGCATCCATTTTTTGCGGTGCATATTCTGGCTGCTGATCAGCAGGCGCTGGCGCTGCAGTTTGCGGGTGACCCATCGCAGCGCTTTGAGGGCGTGGCCTTTGAAACCAACAGCCGAGGCCTACCGATCTTGCCTGGATGTTTGGGTGTTTTAGAGTGTGAGCGCCACGAGACACTGGCCGGTGGGGACCACCAGATCTATCTTGGGAAAGTCATTTCCACGCAGGTCTCAACAGGTGGTTCTGCTTTGATCTACCACCAACGGCAATTTTCACAAACCTAAAGCGTGCAGCCACACGCATGACCGCACACATCGATCCTGACAAGAGCTGCGTGATATGACACCCATTGTCGCCAACCCTCGCTCGCACCTGGACGGCCGAGCCATGGTGATATTGGTGATGTTGTGTGCGTTCTGGGGTTTCCAGCAAATCTTGATTAAATCAACCGTGGCCGAAGTGCCACCGGTGTGGCAAGCGTCGATTCGCTTTATTGGAGCAACCCTGTGCTTGATGGTTTGGGCGCGGCTCAGAGGCGTGGCGTTGTTCGAACGCGATGGCTCTTTGTGGCCGGGGCTCTTGGCAGGCGTGTTGTTCGCTGGCGAGTTTGTTTGTATTTACATCGGTTTGCAGTTCACGGCAGCCTCGCGCCTCACCGTGTTTCTTTACACGTCGCCTTTTTGGGTGTCGCTGGTGCTGCCTTACTTTGTCAGTACCGAGCGCTTGGTGCGCATACAGTGGATCGGGTTGACGCTGGCCTTTGGTGCGGTAGCGATGGCATTCGCTCAAGGCCTGCTGCAATATGAAAATGGCCAGTGGCGAGGTGACGCTTTGGGCCTATTAGCTGGTTTGTTGTGGGGGTTGACCACGGTGGTCATGCGCGCAAGCCGCATGAAACACCTCAGCCCAGAAAAAACACTTTTTTATCAAATCGCCACCACAGCCGTTGTGGGGCCTTGGGTTTCTTTGGCTTTGGGTGAGGTTTGGAGCCTTGAGTACACACCCATGGCTTGGTTGTCGTTGGCGGTGCAAACCGCCGTGGGTGCTTTTGCCACCTACCTGACATGGATGTGGCTGTTGCGGCATTACCCCGCAACGCGCATGGCCTCGTTTACGTTTTTGTCGCCAGTGTTTGCGCTGCTCTTCGGGGTGGGCTTGTTGGGTGAGGCGCTCAGCCTACAACTGATCGTGGCCTTGACGGGCGTGGCCGTTGGCATTGCACTCGTCAACCGGCGCTGACAAAGATGGATGCTGCTGGGCCTTATGCGTTGCTTGAGGTCTCTCGGCTAAGTCGCTCGCTGTTCCAGTACACATCGTCACCACCGCTGGCCCGGTTGAGGTGACGAGCCAACACAAACAGCAAATCGCTCAACCGATTGAGGTACTGGGCCAACAAAGGCGAGATCGTTTCGGTTTGCGCCAGACCATGAACCGTGCGCTCGGCACGTCGGGCCACGGTTCGACAAATGTGCGCCTGCGCAGCTGCGCGGCTACCGCCCGGAAGAATAAATTCCACGAGGCGCGGCAATTGTTCATTGTGGTGTTCGAGCGCGTGATCCAACGAAAGCACCGCATCTTCTTTCAATGCGTCGTAGCCAGGCATGGCAAGAGTGCCGCCCACGTTAAAGAGTTGATGTTGAATGCCGAGCAGCAGATCATGCGTGTCTTGGGGCATGGGCTCACACAACAGCAGTCCGATGTGCGAGTTCAACTCGTCGACGTCACCAATCGCTTGGATGCGGACCTCTGTTTTGTGAAGGCGCGTGTTGTCGGCGATGCCGGTGGTGCCATCGTCTCCGGTTCGCGTGGCGATTTGTGTCAAGCGGTTGCCCATGGTTTTGCCCTTCTTGTTTGATAATTCGCATTATTCCGCATTCGAAATAAGGGGCTGAAATGAATGACTTTGCCATCGACTTACCAGAGGTGCGCCTGCGCGATGTACCAGAGGCGTTTCTGCACGCGCTGGAAGCGCGGTTTGGCGCTCAATGTTCAACAGCCCAAAGCGTTTGTGCGCAGCATGGCCGCGACGAGTCTGCATTCACCCACATTCCTGCGCCTACGGCCGTGGTGTTTGCCGAGTCCAAGCAAGATGTGTCTGACGCTTTGCGACTGGCCCACGAGCACCGTGTGCCCGTGATTCCTTTTGGCGTCGGCTCCTCGCTTGAGGGCCACTTGTTGGCCATTGAGGGTGGCATCAGCATCGATGTGTCACGCATGGATCAAGTGCTGTCCATCAACGCCGAAGACTTAACCGTGACGGTGCAGCCTGGCGTCACACGCGAGGCGGTGAACGCCGCCGTCCGCGATCAAGGTTTGTTCTTTCCCATAGACCCCGGTGCAAACGCTTCTCTTGGCGGCATGAGCGCGACCCGAGCATCTGGTACCAATGCGGTTCGATATGGGACGATGAAAGAAAACGTCTTGGCCCTTGAGGTGGTCTGTGCCGATGGGCGAATCGTGAGGACAGGGTCGCGCGCGCGCAAATCAAGCGCCGGCTATGACTTGACGCGGCTCATGGTTGGCAGCGAAGGGACTCTGGGTATTTTCACAGAGATCACCTTGCGCCTTTACCCACTGCCCGAGGCCGTGATGGCCGCCATTTGTTCTTTTCCATCCGTGTCTGAAGCCGTGCTCACCACGCAACAAATCATCCAAATGGGTGTGCCCATTGCCAGATGTGAGCTGTTGGACGCGCGCTCGGTCAAGGCCGTCAATCAGCACTCCAAAGTCGATTTACCCGTTGCTCCGCTGCTTTTGATGGAGTTTCATGGCTCTCCTGCAGGAGTTCAGGAACAAATCGAAACCGTTCAAACCTTGGCACAGGACAATGGCGGAAGCGGTTTTGAGTGGGCCAGTACACCCGAAGAGCGCACCCGCTTGTGGACGGCGCGTCACCATGCGTTTTTCGCGGCTCTGCAATCTCGTCCCGGTTGCGTGGCCATCACCACCGACACCTGTGTACCCATCAGTCAATTAGCGTCCAATGTCACAGCCGCTGTGGACGACGCCGACGCAGCAGGTATTCCTTATTTTTTGGTCGGTCACGTCGGCGATGGAAACTTTCACGTCGGCTACCTCATCGACCCTTCATTGCCCCAAGAGCGGGTGACTGCCGAGCAACTCAACCACCGCTTGGTTGAGCGAGCGCTAGCGTCTGGTGGCACCTGTACAGGTGAGCACGGTATTGGTCTACACAAAAAGGGCTTCTTGGTCCAAGAAGCGGGCAGCGAAGCCGTTGAAATGATGCGAGCCATCAAATTGGCGCTGGACCCGCATCAAATTTTGAACCCTGGCAAAATTTTCTGATGCTGGTTGATTGGACGGGTGCTACTAAATTATGTGAGCGCTTACTTTTCTGCTCTGATGCGTTCAATCAGGTTGTTGAGTTCTTCGAGTGACGAAAACTGTATCGCCAACTCACCTTGGTCTTGCAGGCGCCCTGCCCTTTTGACTTGCTTTTTGATGCGGACTTCGACTTGAGCAACCAACAAGTCTGACAGCTCTTCTTCGACCCGTTTGACATCGCGAGACTTTTCTCGTTTGGGCTTGACAGCAACCAGATTGAACTCGGCGCTGAGTTTTTTGGCCATGCTCTCTGCTTCACGCACAGACATTTTTTTGGCAACAATTTGATTTGCCGCGGTGATTTGGGTGGCTTTGTCTAACGTCAACAAGGCACGGGCGTGGCCCATGTCGATGTCCCCCGCTATCAGCATGGTTTGAACCGAGTCGGTGAGGTTGAGCAACCTCAACAAATTGCTGGCGGCGCTTCGTGAGCGACCAACTGCTTGTGCGGCATCTTCGTGCGTGAGCCCAAACTCTCGAATCAAGCGTTGAATACCTCGCGCTTCTTCCAAAGGGTTGAGGTCCTCACGCTGCATGTTCTCGATCAACGCCATGGCGGCTGTGTTCTGGTCGTTGACGTCTTTGATCAACACAGGGACTCGCTCTAGGTTTACCAGTTGTGCGGCCCTAAACCGGCGCTCACCGGCAATGATCTCGAACCTTTGATCTGCATGAACTGGCAACTCAAGAGGGACATGTTGACCCTGGGTATTGATTGCCCGCACCAACAAGGGCTGCATGATGCCTTGCGTGCGAATGCTTTCGGCCAACTCGTACAGTGCCCCCTCGTCCATTCGACTTCGCGGTTGAAACTGACCCGCTTGCAGCTGATGAATGCTCAGTTCGGAGGGTGCACCCTCGTTCAATGGGGATGAAGCACTGGCGTCTGGACCCAACAACGCTTCTAGTCCGCGCCCCAGGCCCTTGGTCTTTTTGGTTGCCATGTCAATGTTCCTCAGTTCAATTGTTTGATGAAGTCGAGCATGTTTTGGTGCAGAGCATCTTGCTCTGCGCCGGCGCTCTTTTTATGCGAATGTTCAATGTCTGCAGCAGACTGACACCTGCTGCCCCAGCGTTGTGCAAGTGCCTGTGCTTGCGAAGCCGAGCAAAGTGGATCATCACTGCTGAAAAGTACCTGTGTAGGGAAAGGTATGGCTTCTGACAACGGTGTTCGCCAGCTTCGCCAAGCCGGTGGTGCATCGGCCTGTATCAAATCAACTGGTTCAACCAACCATGCGGCCTTTATCCAGGCCACATGCCGAGAATGTTGTGCCCATGCGCTGACCAAATGACAAGCTAAACCGTGTGCCATCAAAACAACTTGAAATGATTCATGAGCCCGTTCGGCTTGGTGAGCTACAGACATCTTCAGCAGCTTTTCTTCCAATGCAATTTGCCAGTCGCCACGCAATGGGTTATCCCAGTCCGACTGTTCAAGCACTTGGTAGCCGTACTCATCTGCCCAATCAGTCGTCCAGTGGTCAGGCCGCGGACCCTGCCAGCCAGGCAGCACAAGGCCTATCCAACGCAGCGACGACGCCAACGTACCGGGCTCTTGATGAGTCATCGACCCCTTAACGCATGTCGTCAATGTGCTCAACCATCTCTTGGGCAAACTCAATGAAGGCCTGGGACCCTCTGGCGCTTGGATCGAAAATCACACCTGGCAGGCCATAGCTGGGAGCCTCGGCCAACCGAACATTGCGGGGAATAACTGTCGAAAAAACCTTCTTGCCAAAGTGCGCTTTGATCTGGTCACTGACTTGGCGCTGCAAAGTCACTCGGTGATCAAACATCACCCGCAACAGCCCAATGAGTTCAAGATCTCGGTTGAGGTTGGCATGAACCTGTTTGATGGTGTTAACCAGATCACTCAAACCCTCAAGAGCGAAGTACTCGCACTGCATGGGGACAATCACACCGTTTGCCGCGCACATCCCGTTCAGTGTC
>CBFIFT010000047.1:0-13205 GCA_965661935.1 Burkholderiaceae bacterium
CTGCAGTGATTCCGATTGCCGGTGACTTGATCACCTCGGACATCGCCATGGCCCTTCGCACACCCACCAAGGACGCGGAAGAAATCAAGGTCATGGCGGGTCGGGCCAAGCAGCTGCTGGCCGATCCGGAATCGCGCATTGAAGTCCCTGGGCTAGGCGATAGAGAGCCCAGAATGATTTCACGCCAAGCATTGGCAGGTGTGATTGAGCCACGCGTAGAAGAAATCTTCACTCTGGTTCAACAAGTCATTCGCGACTCTGGCTTTGAAGAAGTGCTGTCATCAGGCATCGTCTTAACGGGCGGCACCTCTGTGATGCCCGGCATGATTGAGCTGGGTGAGGACATCTTTCTCAAGCCCGTGCGGCGCGGCGTCCCCACCATGGCCAACGCTTTGTCAGACATGGTGGCTCACCCCCGTGCAGCCACCGTGATGGGTCTGCTCGAAGAGGCCCGCCTGGCACGCCTGCGCGGACACAAAGTTTCTAAAAGCGCCAACCCAATGCAGTCTGCATGGGGCCGCGTGCGCGACTGGTTCACAGGAGCGTTTTGATGCAACTCACACACTGCCAACCCATTTGGTCTATTGCGTTCAATGCCGATACCGGCCCCCCGTTGGCCGCATAGACGCTTGATCGACCACAAAAAAGTTTTAACCCTGAAGGAAAACACCATGACCATCGAAATGATCGAAATCGAAGAATTCAACCAAGGCACACGAATCAAAGTTGTCGGGGTAGGCGGCGGCGGCGGCAACGCTGTGCAGCACATGATTGACTCTGCCGTGAACGGCGTCGAGTTCATTTGCGCCAACACCGATGCACAGGCTCTGACCCAAAGTGGCGCCCACAAAGTGATTCAGCTTGGCCAAACAGGTTTAGGCGCGGGCAGCAAACCCGACAAAGGCCGCAACGCTGCTGAGGATGCGATCGAAGACATCCGCGAAGCGATTGGTGACGCGCACATGCTGTTCATTACAGCCGGCATGGGCGGCGGCACCGGAACGGGCGCAGCGCCTGTGATTGCGCGAGTGGCCAAAGAAATGGGCGTCTTGACCGTTGGCGTGGTCACACGCCCCTTTGAGTTTGAAGGTGCCAAACGCGCCACCAATGCCGAAGGTGGTCTGGCCGAGTTGGAAGCCAATGTGGACTCACTGATTGTGGTGCTCAACGACAAGTTGCTCGAGGTCTATGGCGACGACGTCACCCAAGAAGAGGCTTTTGCCCACGCCAACGATGTGTTGAAAAATGCAGTTGGCGGTATCGCCGAAATCATCAATGTCCCCGGTCACGTGAACGTCGACTTTGAAGACGTGCGCACGGTGATGGGTGAGCCCGGCAAGGCCATGATGGGCACTGCGATCGCCTCGGGTGAAGAGCGCGCACGCATCGCAGCCGAGTCTGCAGTGGCTTGCCCCCTGCTTGAGGGCATCGACTTGTCTGGCGCGCGTGGCGTCTTGGTGTTGATCACCGCTGCCAAGGGCTCGCTCAAACTCAGAGAGTCGAGCATGGCCATGCAAACCATCCGTGCCTACGCCTCACCCGACGCACATGTCATTTATGGCACGGCCTACGATGACAGCCTGGGCGACAACATCCGCGTGACCGTGGTGGCCACGGGGCTGGATCGCGCGCAAGCACGCCATCAAGCGCCCAAGCTTGAAGTGCTTCGCACTGGTACCGACAATGCGCCGATCCAAGCCAACGGTGCAGCGCAAAACGCGGCCCCAGCGCCCAGCGAGCCCAGCACCGCCAAAGATGTCACGGGCTATGGCAACTTGCCAGAAAACGCGCCTCGGGTCTGGTTCAACAACCGCACACAAGCAGCCGAGCGCGTGAACGCCATGTCATCAGGTGGGATGGAAGACTTCGAAATCCCCGCTTTCTTGCGCAAGCAAGCGGACTGACAAGTCGGTCATGCGCAATAGGGTGACTGTGCGGGGTCAGCTGAGGCTGCCACTTCAGGGTTCAATCACGGCATTGACCACAATGCCCGTGATTGGATGGCGATGCCAACCGCTGTCTACCTGCCAGTCATCCTAGAATGCCTACCATGCTGTCACAACAGACCATCAAGACGACCACCCGCGCCACAGGTGTGGGTCTGCACAGTGGTGCGCGGGTTGAGTTGACGCTGCGCCCAGCACCTGTGGATGCTGGCATTGTGTTTCGTCGGGTTGATTTGAGTGAACCCGTTGAGATATCTGTCGCAGCCCAAGCGGTGTGCGACACGCGCTTGGCATCGACGCTGGGCCAAGATGGTGCCAAGGTCAACACCGTCGAACACCTCATGTCTGCATGCGCAGGCTTGGGCGTAGACAACCTATACATCGATATCACCGCCGAAGAAGTCCCCATCCTGGATGGGTCTGCGGCATCTTTTGTTTACCTGCTTCAAAGCGCCGGCATCGTTACCCAGCCAGCGGCCAAACAATTTGTTCGAATCACGCGCACGGTGAAGGTTGAGGAAGGCCGAGGCACGCCTGCGTACAAGTGGGCCCAACTAGAGCCTTACCACGGTTACAAGTTGCGCTTCGAAATCGAATTCGACCACCCTGCAGTGAACGCCACTGGGCAAGTTGTAGAGTTCGAGCTGGGCAGTGGCCGCTACGCCAGAGACATCGCCAGAGCCCGAACCTTTGGCTTTACTCGCGATGTGGAGACCATGCGAAGCCATGGTCTCGCATTGGGCGGCGGCATGGACAACGCCATCGTGCTAGATGACGTCAAGGTCTTGAACGCCGACGGGTTGCGTTACCAAGATGAGTTTGTCAAACACAAAATCTTAGATGCCATGGGTGACCTGAACCTGTTGGGCAAGCCCTTGCTGGCAGCCTACAGTGCGTTTCGCAGCGGCCACGCCATGAACAACCAATTGCTGCGCGCCTTGTTGGACGCACCCGACGCATATGAAATCGTCACTTTCCAAGACAGCAGACTTGCGCCGAGCGGTTTCGACGCCTTGGTACCTGCTTGGTAAGACACGCCCATGCTGATCGCTCGCGCCCTTGTACTTGTCTTGATGGCTTTGGCCATCCTTTGTTTCGTGGGCTATATCTTCACGGGTAACCCACGGCTCAGAACTTGGGGCTTGCGTTTGCTGCGTTGGACCTTGGTTGCCGCGTTGGTGTTTTTTGGCACCCTGATCATCACCAAACTGCTGTAGAGACAGCACTCCGAACTCAGTAATAGCGACTGCCTTTGTAGACTGCGTGGGTTCTGGCTTGCAGGCCACCCGCACCTTTCAGCGCAGCGGTCGAGCGCGCGACTTGCGCGTGGGTGATGGCCAGCCCCAACGCGTCTGCGGCATCGGGACTGGGATGGCCCGGCAAGTTCAACAACCGCTTGACCATTTCTTGCATCTGCGCCTTGCTGGCGCGCCCATAGCCGACCACCGCTTTTTTCAGCTGCAACGCGGTGTACTCGGCCACCTCTAAGTCATGGGCAACCAGAGCGGTGACACAAGCACCTCTGGCCTGCCCCAACAGCAGAGTTGACTGCGGGTTGACGTTGACAAAAACGATTTCGACCGCCGCCTCTTGGGGTTGATAGCGTTGAACCACCTCGCCCACGCCTTCCCACAAAACCTTCAGCCTTTGCGGCAACAGTTTGGTTGGCCCACCTGTTTTGATGGTGCCGCTAGCCACATAGGCCAGATGCGACCCCTGCACTTCAATCACGCCAAACCCTGTGGTTTGCAAACCAGGGTCGATGCCAAGAATCTTCATGGGTCCACCTTTGCAGGAACATCCACCAGCCGCATTCGGCGGCGAATCACAGACGATCGCTCGCGCAGGTACCGCGACCCAATCTCAGACTCGAACCGCTTGGGGCTGGGCAACATAACGGCCAATCGCGCTGACTGCTGCGCGTTCAACGTCCACGCTGACTGACCAAAATAGCGTTGCGCGGCGGCCTCAGCACCAAACACGCCCTCACCCCACTCCACGTGGTTGAGGTAAATGTCCAAAATCTGTGCCTTGCTCAACCAAAACTCTAATCCGACAGCGATGACCATTTCTTGCGCCTTGCGCAAGAGCTGACGCTCGCCGCTCAAAAACATATTTTTTGCCAGCTGCTGGGTGATGGTTGACCCCCCTAGAACGCCGCTGCGTTGGCCAGAAAAGTTGACTTCGACAGCGCGTCTAAGGGCCTGCCAGTCCATACCTGAGTGCTCTAAAAATCGGCTGTCTTCGGAGGCAATCACCGCGCGCCTCAAGGGGTCAGGCAAAAGGCCGCGATCTAGCACCGTGTGCGACCAATTTGGCTGCGCGTTGCTTGAGCTGCGCCATATGCGCAACCACTCGGTGCGTTGCACCGCAGTGCTACTGGGGGTGAGCCACGCCATGCTGCCGACACGCAAGAACCAAAAGACCTGCAGCAAGGCGGTCGTGACCAGGACCCAGACCAGCCATGACTTCAGGTGCTTGGCGAGGCTCATGGTTGCGCCCTTTTCGACTCCATCACCAGCCGGTCATCCTTCAAAAACCGAAAGGTCGAAATCACAACCAGTTGGTCTGCTTGTTTGCGCAACTCGGCATCAAAGGAGCCAAAGTTTTGGGCCTGCGTGAGTTGCAAAGCGTGCGCATCCAAATCTGCCACGCCCGAGCCCTGCTGGATGAGCGTCTCAAGCACCCTGCCCGCGCGATCAACGGTGATGCGCATCACCAATTCACCATAAAGGCGCAGGCCGCCAGAGCTGGGAAAATTTCGGGTGCCCTGCGCCTCTAGGACCTGGCGCATGTGATCAAAGTAAAGCGCGGCTGCCGACTGTTGTGCAGCAACCTGGGCGAATACCCGCTTGGGGCGCGCGCTTTGCATCTCAATGCGGCGCTCGATCTGCGCGATCAATTGGGCCTGCGCCTGACGCTTGGCCAGTTGGGCCGATCGCAGCTCACTGTCCTTGGTGTGCTCTAAGGCCTGCGCGTCCAGTACCTTCAATTGGCGCTTGAGTTCGCTCAACAGCAGTGTTTGCCTGCTTTGCAGTGCCGCCAGCTGCTCTTGGGCCTCTTGCAATGCATCGCCCGAGCGCGCCACAGGTGAAGGCGCCAAAGGTGTTGCAGCCAATTGCTGTTCAGCCAAACCACCCCCGTTCACGTTGTTTTGCGCCAAAACTTGGGCGTGCAATGGCGCGTCGTCGGTTCGCGCGTTGACCAGCACCACCTCCATTTCGTTGGGCGCTATCAACCGAGGCTCGGAGTCGACTCCGCGCCAGTCCCAGACCAGCAAACTCAGGTGGAGCAGCATCGAAATGGCCACCGCCCACGCCAACTCAACTCTTGGCGTTGCTGGGGCGGAGGCGAAGGCGAGTCCCATCGATTCAATCCGCAGGCTTGGCCCCTGTGGCCTGACTTGGCTCATCCTCGCCGTCTAGGGTCATGGCGATGCGCACACCCGTGTTGACCGACTCATCTTCCCAGTCGCCCTCATCTGCGCTGGCGTCATCATTGCCCAGCGTCTCAATGACCTGGGCAGTGACTTCTAGAGCGATCAAATCGATATCACCCAAAGACACCCTCACCCGTGTCCCTTTGGCCAAGCCACTCGCACCCACAACGTTGGCCACCAAGGGGAAGTCTTCGGCGCGCACCATGCGCTCATTCAGCACCTGTGCGGTGCACTCACGAATCTCTTGTTGCTGAATCAACCGCAATGTCCAATAGCGCTCCATGCCGCGCTGAAATTCGTTGTAAGCGGCATATGTTGCTTCAAAGCCGCTGATGACCGCAAACAGCTGGGCATCCTTGGCCTTGAACGGCGCAACCAGTGCCGCCGTTGCCCCATGTTGGACACAGGCCAGCAGCTGCCACTGATTAACCAGGTCGGCGTACCGACGCAGGGGCGATGTGCACCAGGCATAGCACGGCACGCCCATGCCGGCGTGCGGTAGGGCCTTGGTGCTCATGCGCACTTTGACGCCTGGCGCCATGCTGGCCTGGCTGCGGTATATGCCTGGAACGCCTGCATTGGCGAGCCATTGTCCCCAATGCTGATTCGCCAAAATCATGCTTTCGGCAACGATCAAATCCAAAGGTGAGCCTCGACGCCGCACGCTGATTTGCACCACCTCGTCGCCGGTGGGCTCTTCGCCTTGCATCCCATTCAAAGCGAAGTTGTAGTCTGGACGATTGAAGAGTTCGGGCTTGCCACGAACCGATTCGCGGTGGGCTTTGCGCTGCACTGCCAATTGATACAACCAGCGCATCTCATGGACCCATTCGAGCTCGGTCTGTGGGACATCGTCTCGATCAAAAAAGGCCTGATCTAACTCGTCTTGGATGTGATCGTGGCGCAAGTTTTGCGCTATCCAGACGCGCTCGAGCACCGTGCGATGGCCTTGAATTTCAAAGCTGGATTCGTCAATGTCCAGGTAGATTGACAAGGCCGGGCAATGGCGGCCTGCCTGCAAGGTGAAGCGCTCGACCACATCGTCGGGCAGCATGGTGATTTTGTGACCGGGCATGTAAACCGTTGACATGCGGTTGCGCGCCACTTGATCTAAGGCCTCGTCGGGTTGAATACCCAGGGCTGGCACGGCGATGTGAATGCCCAAAGTGACCTGCCCACTGCCCAGACCAGTCACAGAAAGCGCATCATCAATCTCTGTGGTCGCGGCGTCATCGATCGAGTAGGCATGAACCGCAGCCTCTGGCAAATTCGCCCCGTCTGCAGCCACCGCAAAAGGTCCACCAAAGCCAGTGCCTTTGGGGAAGTGCTCAAACAAGAAACGCTGCCAATGAAATTGGTAGGCGCTTTGAATGGCGCCTACACGTTGCAACAAGGCCAATGGCCCCACTTGGGCCTCTTTGCTGGCTTGCACCACTGACTTGTATTCGGGTGCGTTTTTATCTGGCTTAAACAGTATTTTGTACAGCTGCTCACGCACCGGCTCTGGGCAATGCCCATCAAGCAGTTGGCGAGTCCAGTCGTCGATTTGGGCTTGCACGGCGGCTTTTTTCGCGATGGCGGCCAATGCCTGCTGAACCTGTTCTAAAGGTGCCTTTTTAAAGCGCCCCTTGCCCGCCCGACGAAAGTAGTGGGGTGCTTCAAACAGCGTGAGTAAGCTTGCCGTTTGCTCGAGCACATTGGCGCTGGCGCCGAAATAGTCTTGGGCGACGTCAACGAAACCGAATTCGTCTTCGGGCGCGCACTCCCACATCAAGTCCAAATCCATCTCGAGCCCGATGGGCTTGGCCAGCTCAAGCAGCTGCGCCGCTTCTGGCTTCTCGAAGCGCAACAAAACGTGGGCCAATTTGACCTTTTGCCGCTTGCCAGACGGCAACTCAACCTGCACAGACGCATCGGTTTCAGACAACAAGCGACCGGTCAAAAACTTCCCTGAGTCATCAAATAATAGGTTCATGGATCCATTGTCCCACGGTCCCTAGCGCATGACCTAAGGCGCGCAAAGAAACGCATCAATTTGCGGCAACAAGTCGGGGTAGTTGGCCATCGCATGGTCCGCACCCGCGACCCAATGAAATCGAGTCTCTTGGTAGTAACCGTACATGGTTTGCGGGTCCAGCACCTCGTCATGCGTGCCCACCCAAGTCATACAGTCCGGCCAGGGTGGCAACTCGGCGCGGTCTAGCTCGGCCAGCTCGCTCAAGTGATGCGGTTCAAACCGCATCATTTGGTCAGGATCGTGCCACAAGGGAAACTCGCCCACCAATTTCTCACCATGCGCCTGTGGGTGCACTGCGGGGTTGATCAAAACCGTTCGACACCCCCACAGCAAGCCCAAGTGGGTGGCGTAAAAGCCGCCCAAAGACGAGCCAATCACAGCCGTGCGCTCTTTGGGCCAGTCCGCGCACAGTGCCTGAACTTGCGCCATCGCAGCGCGTGGCGAGACGTTCAACTGCGGGCAACACCAAGTCCAGGTTGGGTGGTGCTCGTCGATGTACATGCGGGTTTGGCGCGCCTTGGCGGACGCGGGTGACGAGCGAAAACCATGCAGGTAGAGCAAATGATCAACTGACATCGCCGCATAATAGCGGGATGCCAGTCGTTATCACTAAGCCCCCCCTCATGCAGCGCATCGCTCCGTGGATTGCGGGCTTTGATTTGTGGCTGTTGTTGGCCACGTTTTCACTGGCTGGTCTAGGCATGCTGACCATGTATTCGGTTGGCTATGACTACGGCAACCGCATCGCGGATCACGGCAGAAACTTGGCCGTGGCGTTCGTGGTGATGTTGGCTTTTTCGCAAATTTCACCACAGCGCCTTCAAATATTCGCCGTTCCTTTGTACACCGTAGGCGTGTGCTTGTTGGTCGCTGTGGCGTTGTTCGGAGTGTCTCGCAATGGCTCACAACGCTGGCTCTATTTGGGCGTGACCATTCAACCCAGTGAATTGCTCAAAATCGCGGTGCCCTTGATGCTGGCATGGTGGTTTCAACGGCGCGAGGGGCAAATGCGAGCGCTTGATTTTGGCGTGGCGCTGGCCCTGCTCGCTGTGCCGTTGGCCCTTATTTTGAGCCAGCCAGACCTAGGGACCGCGTTGCTGGTGTTGGCCTCGGGTTTGTTTGTAATTTATTTTTCAGGTTTGCGTTGGCGCTGGGTTTTACCGCCGTTGCTGATTGGCTGTGTCGGGGTGGTTGTTTTGGTTGTCATGGGAGATGACTGGTGCCAAGATGGTGTGGATTGGGTGCTGCTGCGCGAGTATCAAAAGCAGCGAGTGTGCACCTTGCTGGATCCCTTTCAAGACCCTCTGGGGCGTGGCTTTCACATCATCCAAGGCATGATCGCAATTGGCTCGGGCGGCGTGTGGGGCAAGGGCTTTATGCAAGGCACGCAAACACACCTTGAGTTCATACCTGAGCGGACAACTGATTTTATTTTTGCCGCTTATTCAGAAGAGTTTGGTCTCGTCGGCGTTTTGGTTTTGCTGCTGATTTTCTTGTTTCTCGTAGGGCGCGGGCTGTTGATCGCTGCACGAGCACCGACCCTGTTCTCGCGGGTTTTGGCAGGTGCGATGGCTATGAACTTTTTCGTTTACGCGTTTGTCAATATGGGCATGGTCAGCGGCATATTGCCGGTTGTAGGGGTGCCTTTGCCCTTTGTGAGCTATGGCGGCACAGCGATGGCCACACTCGGGCTGGGGCTGGGTATTTTGCTATCGATCAGTCGCTCTGATCGCTTGATGAAGAGCTAGGCGCGCATGAGCTTTCACAACCACCCCTTGGGTTTCATTGGTACGGGCAACATGGGCATGGGCATGGTCCAACGCTGGCTTGGTCAAGGCGGCATTGCTCACATTTGCGACACCGATGCGCAACGACAAGAACAAGGGCGATCTCTGGGTGCGCAAGTGCATGCCACACCGGCCTCAGTTGTCGAGGCGCTTGGCAAAGGCGGGCTGTTGATCGTGACCGTGGTCACGGCTGAACAGGTTCGCGATGTCTTATGGGGTACGCACGGTGCGGTGTCCCACTTGCAGCCCGGGCACACGGTGATGCTGTGCCCGACCATCTCGCCCGAAGACTGCCAAGATGTTGGCGAGCAGTTGTTGAAGCTAGGGGTGAACTGCATCGATGCCCCAATGTCTGGCGGACCTGTGCGAGCGGCTTCAGGGCAAATGAGTCTGATGGTGGCGACGCCCATGTCTGTTTTGACCGCGCATGAGGCTGTGTTGCACGCCTTGGCAGACCCCGTTTTTCATGTCAGCGAACGGGTGGGCGATGGCGCTCGCACCAAGCTTGTGAACAACCTTTTGGCGGGCATTCAATTGGTGGGTAACGCAGAGGTCTTGGTCTTGGCAGAGCGCATGGGGCTGAATCTACAAACCACCTTGGCCGTTATCGCGCAGTCCAGCGCTCAAAGCTGGATTGGCAGCAACCGCATGAGCCGTGCGCTGAATCAAGCCAAGGACGTTCAGGCCCACATGAGCCTGCTGAGCAAAGACACGCGCTTGGCCATGCAGGCGGCACAGTCCGTTGGTCTAAAGCCTCTGCTGGGTGACCTTGCGGCCCACACTTTTGCACAGGCCTTGGACGCAGGCTGGGCCAATCTCGATGACAGCGCGATGCTGGACTGGCTGCGTCAGAGATACGACGAGCCAGAAGGCCCCCACCTTTAAAACCCTGACATGGGCGGCCCATTGCAGCAGCTCGTTGTCAGACCCGCTAGACGATCCCTACAATAAGCGCCATGAAACCCTCTGACCCATCTATCGTCGCACTCGACACAGCCCAACGCTTGCTGCTTGAGCCCCACGGCTTGCAATTTGCTGATTTGACACGGGCTTTGAAGTTGATGCAAAAAAAGGGAGTAGATGACGGCGACTTGTACTTTCAGTACACGCGCTCGCAAGGCTGGGGGCTTGAAGAAGGCATCGTCAAAAGCGGTAGCTTCTCCATCGAACAGGGCGTGGGCGTGCGGGCCATCCACGGCGAGAAAACGGCTTTCGCTTACTCGGACGATTTGTCATGGGCGGCGCTTGAAGACGCTGCCAAGACAGTCCGCACCATCGCCGGCCAAGGGCAAGAGAGCCGTTTGTCTCTGAAACAACGCAAGCCGCGGGCACAACCCCGTGCGCTCTATGCGCCGCTTGATCCTATCGAGAGCCTCACCAATGCCGAAAAGGTTGCGTTGCTGGGGCGCGTCGAGCGCTTGGCGAAGGCAAAAGATCCACGCGTGATCCAAGTTATGGCCAGCTTGGCTTGTGAATACGACGTGGTCCTGGTGGCGCGCGCGGATGGTTTGCTAGCGGCTGATGTGCGCCCACTCTCCCGGCTATCGGTGACGGTCATCGCTGAGCAAAAGGGCCGGCGTGAAGTCGGCTCTAGCGGCGGTGGCGGACGACTTGGGTTGGACATGTTTGACGATGCACTGGTCGAGCAATATGTGAACGAAGCCGTGCAGTCCGCCTTGATCAACTTAGACAGCCGCGCAGCGCCTGCTGGCGAGATGTCGGTGGTGTTAGGCCCGGGCTGGCCGGGTGTGCTGTTGCATGAGGCCATTGGCCATGGCCTCGAGGGGGATTTCAACCGCAAAGGCAGCAGTGCGTTTTCCGGGCGCATTGGGCAGCAAGTTGCGGCCAAAGGCGTCACGGTGCTAGACGATGGAACCCTGCCAGACCGCAGGGGCTCGCTCAATATTGACGATGAGGGCAACGCGACCCAGCGCAATGTTTTGATCGAAGACGGGGTGTTGGTGGGCTACATTCAAGACCGACTCAACGCCCGCCTCATGGGCACTTCGGTTACCGGCAATGGGCGGCGTGAAAGCTACGCACACACCCCCATGCCGCGCATGACCAACACCTACATGCTGGGTGGCAACCTCCCCCCTGAGGAAATCATCGCCAGCATGGACAAAGGCCTGTACGCCACCAATTTCGGGGGTGGCCAAGTGGACATCACCTCGGGAAAGTTTGTGTTTTCAGCCAGTCAAGCTTGGTGGGTAGAGAACGGGCGCGTTCAATACCCCGTGAAAGGCGCAACCCTGATTGGTAACGGGCCCGACGCGCTCACCAAGGTTTCAATGATCGGCGACGACATGGCACTAGACAGCGGCGTCGGGACCTGCGGCAAAGAGGGCCAGAGCGTGCCCGTTGGCGTGGGTCAACCGACGCTGCGCATCGATGGCCTGACTGTCGGAGGTACCGCCTGAAGCCATTTTTAGTGGCCCAAGCACCCCGTGCCGACTGTGCTATATTCGCTGCCATGTCTACACACCGCTTTTTCTTTGGCTATTTTTGGATCTCACGCAAACACGGCGGTTGAGAGGAAGAAGCTTTAACAGACAAAACCTCACTCAAAAAACCGCCGGGATCGGCGGTTTTTTTTTGTACTTTCACTTTCAGGAGCACCCCATGAGTTCAAAAGCAACCGTTGAGTCTTGGTATTCAGGTACAGAAAAAACAAGCGATACAGACGATCAACGCATCAAGGACATCACCGTGCTACCGCCCCCTGAACACCTGATTCGGTTTTTCCCCATCAAGGGAACAGCCATCGAAAGCTTGATTTCATCCACACGCAAATCGATTCGTCAGCAGCTCGCTGGTAAAGACGATAGGCTGCTGGTTGTCATGGGACCATGCTCGATCCATGACCCCAGTGCCGCCTTGGATTACGCAAGAAGGCTCATCGATTTGCGTCACAAATACCAAGACACCTTGGAGATCGTGATGCGTGTGTATTTCGAGAAGCCGCGCACCACCGTCGGCTGGAAAGGTCTGATCAACGACCCCTACCTAGATGAAAGCTTCAGAATTGACGAGGGCCTGCGCATTGCACGGCAATTGCTGATTGAAATCAACCGCCTTGGGTTGCCTGCCGCTAGTGAGTTTTTGGACACCATATCGCCTCAGTACATCGGCGATTTGATCTCTTGGGGCGCCATCGGGGCAAGAACCACTGAGAGCCAAGTGCACCGCGAACTTGCCTCTGGACTATCGGCCCCCATTGGCTTTAAGAACGGTACTGACGGCAACATCAAAATCGCAACCGACGCCATTCAGGCAGCTGCAGGCGGACACAATTTCTTGTCGATCCACAAAAACGGGCAAGTGGCCATTGTGCGCACCAGTGGCAACAAAGATTGCCATGTGATTTTGCGCGGAGGTAGCAAGTCAACCAATTACGATAGCCAAAGCGTTGCCGCAGCGTGTGCAGAGTTGGCCAAAGCGAAGTTGCCTGCACGTTTGATGATCGATTGCTCACACGCCAACAGCGAGAAAAAGCATGAGCGCCAACTCGACGTCGCAAAAGATATCGCTGCGCAGCTGGCCGCTGGCTCGGACCAAATATTTGGCGTCATGATCGAGAGCCATTTGGTGGCTGGCGCGCAAAAGTTCACCCCGGGTAAAGACAAAGTTCAGAACCTGAACTACGGTCAAAGCATCACCGATGCCTGTATCGATTGGGATGATTCAGTGCGTGCGGTTGAGGTGTTGGATCAGGCTGTGAAGGCACGCCGCAGCAAGGGTTGATACCTCAGCACTTCAAGGTGGATTCAGCCAGATGCGCGCGAGTCGCGCTGTATGGCTGAAGCCAGGCGCTCATGGATGCCCCCAAACCCGCCGTTGCTCATGCACACGATCCGGTCTCCAGGCTGCAGGTGGGCCAACACGGCACTGATCACCGTGTCGATTTGATCTGCGCAAACCGCACGCTCACCCAGCGAGACCAAGGCCTCCGAGGCATCCCAACCCAAACCGCCGGTGTGGCAAAGTGCAACTTCAGCGTCTTTCACTGACTGGGC
>CBFIFT010000048.1:0-13103 GCA_965661935.1 Burkholderiaceae bacterium
GATTTGGCGACAGCGAATTTTCTGCCCTTCAAGTCAGCCACCGTTTTGATGCCGCTATCGGCTGCGGCGCCGATTGACAGCGAGTTGGCTCGCCCGATCAGGGTGCGCAAGTTTTGTGGACCAGTGTCGGGGGCTGCATACTCGAACAGCGCGTCCATGGCGAAGTACAACTCGTTGGCTAGCCAGCCATGCGAAGCGCGCCCGTCCATGACTGGCTTGATGCGACCAATCGAGCTGCCCGATGGCTGCAAGCGAATGCGGGTGCCATACTTTTTACCAAATGCTTCTGCAACAGCCGACGCCTCGACATAACCTGCAGCGCCGATGCCGTAGGCTGTCCAAATCATGGTCTCTGGCAAATTGGGTAGGTTGGCGGCCTGCGCAGTCTGTATCGCGGGTCCTACGCCAGCGGCAGCCAATGCTGTCACGCCTTGAATGTATTCACGTCGATTCATGCTCATGGGTGGTCTCCTGTTGAAAAAATATTTGAGCGGATCAAACACGCAACGCGTGCTCGAAATCATGCTAGTGGTAAGTCTTGAAGAGTCACTAATACAAAATTGACGCCGTGCGATACATTTTGAATATGGCTGAACTGTCGCTTTGCGCGAGCCCAGTTAAAACAAGGCTTTCAGGCCTTTAAGTTCCGCGCAACTTCTCTGAACCTGCGCGACACTTGGGTCTCATCAACCGCTTTGTGGGCCAAGCCAATGCCGATTCTTTGCTTCTGGCTCTCGCCAACGATCGAGCAAAACCGCACCCGCGATGACGCATGCTGTGCATGAACTGCAGGGACCAGAGCAACCCCCAGCCCACCCTCTACCAAGCCGATGACTGTTGAGACTTGCACCGCCGTCTGGGTGCAGTGCGGCTGCACGTTGTGCTCGCGGCACAAGGCCATGCAGGCGGCAGCCAGGCCACCGCCGATTTGGGTGGGGATGTAACCAATGAACGGTTCATCTGCGACTTCATAGAGGTGAACGTTTTTTCGCTTCGCTAAGCGATGTCCAGAGGGCACAGCCAAACACAAGTGGTCGCGCTCAATGGCTTGAATGTGGACCCCGCTGGGTGGCAGTGCGGGCTGGCGCACAAACGCCAGGTCAAATTCGCCACTGTCGATGCGCTCGAAAGATTCTTTGTTGTTGGCCTCGTGCAGCACCAAGCGGACGTCAGGGTATTGATGCTGATACTGCCGAATGATGCGTGGCAAAAGCCCAAAGGTCACCGAACTGATGAAAGCAATGTGGATCTCGCCCGATTCGCCGGCGCCAGCGGCCCTCGCGGTGCTGCCAAAGCGCTCTGCCTCCCGCAAGCAGCGACGGGCATCTGCCAGGGCGGCTTCTCCGGCCAATGTCAGCTTGATGCCTTTGCTGGTGCGTTCGACCAGCTGGGTGCCCACCTCTTCCTCTAACTTTTTGATGGCCACTGACAGCGGCGGCTGCGCCATGAATAGCCTTTCGGCCGCCACTCGAAAGCTCTTGGACTCGGCTAGAACAATAAACTGACGCAGTTGTCTGAGTTCCATGGGTGATATGCCTCATGTATCGAGCTTGCATTATCAAGTTCTGAAAACATATCGCAAGTGTCAGAACCGCCCGGCTGTCACCTGCGCGGCTGGCAACCACGAGGCGCCCACCCAAAGGCCTCCTCACCCCTTATGCAGGGCGTTCTGTGGTTCAGATCATGGCCCCCGAGATTGACTTTCGTCCGCCGGTTTGTCCGGGGTCGTCGTCAGCCCTGGCGGTGGCACGCGCCAAGACATCGCGGTAATTGCTGGCGATCTCCATGCGCGGCCACAGGCCTTGTTCGCCCAACAAACGGTGGGCCTTGGGCAAATTCCAGCAAGGCATGTTGACGAACAGGTGGTGCTCTAGATGGTGGTTCACCCAATAAGGTGCGACGGTCATTCGCTCCCACCAACTGGCCAAAGTGGTGCGCGTGTTTCGCAAAGGGTCATCTGCACTGCCAACCACCGCGTGCTCGGCGATGTTGCGCAGCCGGCTCACCAATTGGTAACCCGTGAAAAGCGGCCACAACCAAAGGCTCAGGTAAAGCCACCCGTGCCCCACCAGCAACAGCACGCCAAACAGCAAGGCGTTGGTTGTCAGAAAAGCCCGCTCGGCGCGCCACAATCGCGCCAGCCTCGTTGTGCGCCGGTCGGTGCTGGCGCCCATCGCCTGCTTGATTTGCAACACGCGGCGTTGGTAGCCGGTGATACCCAAAAGATCGCGGGTGATTTTGCGACGCAGGCTGGCGCGGCTGATGGGAAACGGCGCCGATAGCTCTAGGTCAGGGTCTTGTTCTTGTTGCGTGTGTCGATGGTGCGTGAGGTGATAAGGGCGATACAGAAACAAATCCGCACCCACTGGGGCACCCAACACATACTGCCCTACCCAGTCATTGAGCTTGGGCTTGGCCAGCAAGGTGCGGTGAGCTGCGTCGTGCATCAAAATCGCCAAGCCCAATTGCCGACCTGAGACCACAACAAAGGCCAGCAAAAATGTCAACGGATGGGGCCACCAAACGAACAGCGCCATGGCCCCGAAGATGCAGGCCCATGCATGAAAGACACACCACACACCACGCCAAGTTGATCGCTGGCGCAATGGCGCGAGCACCTCAGGCGCTAACCAAAGTGCTTGTGCGCCGCTGGGGCTCGGCCCCGATGGCGTGGGTTTCGTGCGTTCATCGATCACAGCGAACAATCTAACGGCTATGTGGATCGGGCGTCAATCGCCTGCGCGCCATGGCGGCCTGTGACGGCGCCCGACAGCCTGTTAAAAAACGGGTAGCAAATGACTCGAATCGTGAACTTGTCAGCGAGGGCATTTGTTTGACACGCTTGGGTTGCGGCGCGACCTTGTTCTACCTATATTATTCGGGCTATGACCGCCTACGCTTGGACCCCCCTGATCGTCACGCACGCCAGCTCAGCTGGCTTGGCCTTGGGGCTGGGTGCTTGGGTATTGTGGAGCTCCAAGGGCACGCCTGCGCATCGCTTGGGTGGCCGCGTTTGGGCGCTGCTGATGTTGGTGGTCGCACTGACTTCGCTGGGTATTTACCGAGAGAGCTACAGCTGGATTCATTTCTTGTCATTTTGGACCTTGGTCGTTTTGCCGTACGGCGTGATACAGGCTCGAAAAGGCGAAGTCACGAAGCACAAACGCACCATGCGAGGCTTGTACATCGGCGCCCTGCTCATCGCGGGTGCGTTTACCTTGCTGCCCCAACGCTTGCTTGGGCAGGCGGTGTGGGGCTTATTCGGTGGTTGATGCGACGCGCTTCAATAGGCGTGGCTGAGCCACACCAACCTGTACCCACCGTGCCCACTCGGGCCCGTTGGCATCGGCATTGGGGTTGAGCTGTGGCATATGCGTGCGCCAAGCAACCGCCTGGCGCACCACCATACACACTGAGCGGGCTTAACCATCGACTCTATGATGGTCGACGCACCAGCTGGGTGCGCCTTGGAGGGACGGAGGTTTTCACATGCGAGCAAGAACAATCGTTTGGGCGTGTTGCGGCCTGATCATGGCCACGGCCATGCAGGTTAACGCGCAAACATCTGCGGCTGCCGTCGACCCCCGCGCACAACCCGAGGCAGCGAGTGCGTGGGTTGAACAGCAGCGCTGGGTGGGACAAGCGCCAGCGATTGCCACGGCCAACCCATTGGCCACGCAAGCAGGCTGGCAAATGCTGCGCCAAGGCGGTTGCGCCATCGATGCAGCCATCGCGGCGCAGTGGGTGTTGGGCTTGGTCGAGCCGCAGTCAAGTGGCATAGGCGGCGGCGCGTTTTTGGTTTATGCAGATGGCAAAAAAGTACAAACCTTTGACGGCCGAGAAACCGCACCGTCACAAGCCACCGAAGACTTGTTTCTCAGAGCCGATGGCTCGCCCATGGATTTTCGCCAAGCCGTGGTGGGTGGCCGAGCAGTGGGTGTGCCGGGTGTGGTCAAAATGCTGTCATTGGCGCATGAGGCCCGAGGCTGCTTGCCATGGGCCGATTTGATCGAGCCCGCGCGTGCGCTGGCCCTGCGGGGTTTTGAGGTCAGTCCGCGCTTGCATGGTTTGCTGAGTAAGTCGAACCATGCACTGCTTCTCGACCCTGTGGCGAGGGGCTATTTTTTTGATGCCAACGGTCAGCCATGGCCTGTTGGTCATCGCCTTAAAAATCCAGCTTATGCCGATACCTTGGAGCGCATTGCAAAGCAGGGGCCTGCCGGCTTTTATACCGGCCCCGTTGCGCAAGCCATGGTTGACAAAGTCCGCCACCACGCGACCAATCCTGGGCTGCTGAGTTTGTCTGATTTGGCGTCCTACACTGCGCTCGAGCGCGCGCCCATTTGCTTCACGCACAAGGCGCATGATCGGCCTTGGCGCGTTTGCGGCATGGGGCCTCCGAGTTCAGGCACCCTAGCGGTAGGGCAAATTTTGGGCACCTTGCAAGCGCGCGCGCAGCGCGCTGGGTGGTCCTCAGAGCATGAGCGTTGGGGCGCTGCTTGGTTACACGCTTACCTAGAGGCTGCGCGGCTGGCCTTTGCCGATCGTGCGCTGTACCTTGCCGATCCTGACTTCGTTCAGCCACCCGCTGGCGACTGGCACGCTTTGTTGGCCCCCAAATACCTTGCCTCGCGCGCGGCGCTGATCGACTTGGCCCCCGACACCAAGAGCCTCGCACCAGCTGCGGCTGGACGGCCTGAGTGGCAGTCGTCTGAGCAGCAGCCGTCCGAGTGGCAGCCTTGGGCGCCCATGCCAGACCAGCCTGAGTACGGCACCAGCCACCTGAGTGTGGTGGATGGCAACGGCCATTTGGTTTCGATGACGAGCAGCATCGAAACCGCGTTTGGTGCGCAACAAATGGTGCGTGGATTTTTGCTGAACAACCAACTCACCGACTTTTCGTTTGTCCACTCGGGTGCCGACGGTCAAGCCATTGCCAATCGGGTGCAAGCTGGCAAAAGGCCGCGCTCATCCATGGCCCCGGTGGTTGTCCTCGACGCTGAAACAGGCGAGCCATTGGCGGCATTGGGCAGTCCGGGTGGGGGCTTCATCATTCACTACGTGAGCAAAACGCTGTGGGGTTTGGCCAATTGGCAACTTGAGCCACAGGCCGCAGTGGCGTTGCCGAACTTTGGCACCATGGGCGGTGCCACACTGTTGGAGCGCGGCCGAGTCAGCCCTGACATCGAGTCCGACATGGTGCGCCGAGGCCCTGCCGTGCGGTCGGTGGACTTGACCAGCGGCATACAGGTGTTGATTCGGCGCGGGTCACAGTGGCAAGGCAGTGCCGACCCACGCCGCGAGGGTGCAGTCCAAGGTGCCGCGCCTTGAGCCGGTGCGCGTCACCGTGGCCCATTCTCGCAAACGCTCGGCGTCTGCCTCAGTCTGGCAAGCGCATCAGCTGCACGTTGCCACCGGACGCAGTGGTGTTGTAGCTGACGCTGCGCTCTAGCAACAAGCGCTCTAAGGGCACTCGTTTGCACACTTCGCTGGCTGCATGACCTGCCGAGGGGTAGCGCCACATGCTGGCAATGGGGCCTGTGCCATTGGCGAGGGCCTGCATCCATTGCAATGCTTGGTCGTCGCTGCCCTCAAACAGAGCAAGCTCTGCGTGCGCTTGCGACAGGGCCGTATCGCAATAACTTGGGTTTAGTTGCACAGCGCACTGCGCGGCCATGTGGCGCTGAGACTCTGGCCACACGGGCACTGCGCCCACTTGAATCACGGCTTGCGTGAAGCCTTGCAATGTGGCGACATCGGCACTCACACACAGCACACGTTGGCGCGCCTCTAGTCGGTAAACGTTGCGCTCGCCGGTGGGGCCAGCGAGCACCTCGTCGCGGGCCAATGCGCGCGCTGCGATGAGGTCGATCTCAGCCGACGGACGCTGCGCCAGCAGTCGATACAGATACAAAGGTCCGCCTGCTTTGGGTCCTGTGCCAGACAAGCCTTCCCCGCCAAAGGGTTGCACACCAACCACCGCGCCGACTTGATTGCGGTTGACATACAGGTTGCCCACGTGGGCCTGGCGTCGCACGGTCTCGACCGTGGCGTCACAGCGGCTGTGCACCCCCATGGTCAAGCCATAGCCCAGTTGGTTGATCTGCGCGATCAACGCTGACAATTGCTCGCGTGGGTAACGAATGACGTGGCAGACGGGGCCAAACACCTCGCGGCGCAGCTCAGACAGGTCGTTGATCTCGATCAGGGTGGGCGCTACGAAAGTGCCGCCGCAGGTTGACTTGCTGGGCTCGACTTGGGTGATGCGGCAACCCGCTTGTCGCATGCGCTCGATGTGTGCGGTGATGATGGATTGCGCCTCTGCGTCAATCACTGGCCCGACGTCGGTGTCGAGTCGCGTGGGTTGGCCGACTTGGAGCTCAGCCATGGCGCCGCGCATCATCTCTAGCGTGACATCAGCGACGTCCTCTTGCAGGCACAGCAGGCGCAAGGCAGAGCAACGCTGACCTGCACTGCCAAATGCGCTTTGGATGGCGTCTTTGACCACTTGCTCTGTCAGCGCCGACGAGTCAACCACCATGGCGTTCTGTCCACCTGTCTCGGCGATCAGCGGAATGGCTTGCCCATTGGGGCCCAAACGTTGCGCCAATTGGTGGTGGATGGCTTTAGCCACTTCGGTTGAGCCGGTGAACACCACCCCGCAAGCCTTGGGGTGCGCCACCAAAGCTGCGCCAATTTGACTGCCTTCGCCGGGCAGCAGGTGCAGCACCTCGGGTGGGACACCATGGCGGATCAAAGCCTGTACCGCCATGCCTGCAATCAAGGGCGTTTGTTCGGCTGGCTTGGCCAGCACGGGGTTGCCAGCAGCCAGGGCGGCAGCCACTTGGCCAGTGAAGATCGCCAGCGGAAAGTTCCATGGGCTGATGCAAACCACAGGCCCCAACGGCACATGGGTTTTGGCATCGAAAGTCGCACGAGCCTGGGCCGCGTAGTAGCGCAAGAAATCGATCGCCTCTCGCACCTCTGCCAACGCGTCGCGTGCGGTCTTGCCGGCTTCGTGCATCAGCATGGCCATGTAGGTCAGCGTCTGTCGCTCGATGTCGTCAGCGCAGGCCTCTAGCGCTTGGGCGCGCACGCTGGCCGGCGTATAGGCCCATGTCGCTGCGGCCTGCGTGGCGATTTGCATGGCACGGTCAATGT
This sequence comes from Burkholderiaceae bacterium, assembly GCA_965661935.1. GTDB lineage: Bacteria > Pseudomonadota > Gammaproteobacteria > Burkholderiales > Burkholderiaceae_C > RS62. The sequence goes on from CBFIFT010000048.1 coordinate 7,162, forward strand.
CGCTGATGTCGCATGTTTCGACCCGGCCAATGCGCTCATTTAGGCGTGCAGGATTCACGACGTCTACCCACTCGCGCTGCATCTGAGGCGCGCTGTGGCTGATCAGTGCAAGGCCGTTGGTGTGCAAAGTGCATGCGTGCAGAGCTTGTCCCAAGGCGCTCAGCGTGGCTTCGTCGCTGAGGTCAAAGCCTGCCGAGTTGACGCGCTGCAGGCCGTACAGCTCGCGAGGCTTGGGAATATGCGGGTTGGGCATGCCTGGGCCATGGGCGCTCTTGCACGCGTTCAATACGCGGGTCTGCGGGTCTGCAATCAAATCGGAGCGCGGGATGGACTTGTCAGCGACTTGGTTGATGAATGACGTGTTGGCGCCGTTTTCGAGTAGCCGCCGCACCAAGTAAGCCAGCAAGGTTTCATGTGAGCCAACGGGTGCATAAATGCGGCAAGCCCGCGCGCCTGCTTGGTTTAGCGCGCCGCTGACCACTTGGTCGTACAAGGGCTCGCCCATGCCGTGCAGGCACTGAAACTCATATTGGCTCGCTTGATAGTGATCGGCGCCTGCCATGTCGATGATGGCGGCCACCGTGTGGGCGTTGTGCGTGGCAAATTGCGGAAAAATCTGTGCAGGTGCAGCAAGCAACTTTTCGGCGCAAACCAAATAGGCGAGGTCGGTGTGTGCTTTTTGTGTGTACACGGGGTAGTCGCTCAACCCTTCAATTTGAGCGCGCTTGATCTCGCTGTCCCAATAGGCCCCTTTGACCAACCGAACCATCAAGCGGTGGCCGCTGCGTTGGGCTAAGTCGATGAGCCAGTAAATGGTGGCGGGGCAGCGCTTTTGGTAGGCCTGAATCACAAAGCCAAGCCCTTGGAAATCCTTGAGTTGGGGCTCTAGACACAGGCGCTCGAGCAAGTCCAACGAGAGCTCAAGCCGCTCAGATTCTTCGGCGTCGATGTTGATGCCAATTTGGTGATCGCGCGCGAGGCATACCAATTCCAAGAGCCGGGGGTATAGCTCTGTCCAGACCTTTTCGCGCTGGGCGCGTTCGTAGCGCGGATGCAGGGCCGATAGTTTGATCGAAATGCCAGCGCGATCGATGGGGTGTTGGCCTTGGGTTGTTTGACCCAAATGCTCGATGGCCCGCCGGTAAGCGCGGTGGTATCGCTTGGCATCCGCATCGGTGACAGCCGCCTCGCCGAGCATGTCATAACTGTAGCGGTAACCGCGTTGTGTGGTGGGCTTGGCGGCCGCAACGGCCTTCTCGATGGTGACCCCTGCAACAAACTGCTGCCCCATGATCCGCATGGCAGCGCCTACGGCCGCGCGGATCACAGGCGCCGAAGTGGCTTGAAGCCAACGCTGCAGCGCATGTGTCAACTCGGGTTCTTTGGGTGGTGGATTGAGCTTGCCCGCTACCCACAAGCCCCAAGTCGAGGCATTGACAAAAACCGACTCGCTCTGACCCAGGTGGGCGCGCCAGTCGGCGCTGCTCAACTTGTCTTGAATGATGGCGTCGCGGGTTGCCGCATCGGGTATGCGCAGCAAAGACTCTGCCAAGCACATCAGGGCGATGCCCTCAGCCGAATTGAGCGTGTAGGTCTGCAGCAGGCTTTGCACCAAGTTGGCATGCAGGCTGCTGAACTGGTGGCTTTGCAACCCGGTGACCAAGGCGTCTGCACAAGCATGAACCCGTTGAGCGTGAGCCGGTGCGAGGGTGCGCTGTTGCAACAAATTTTGTACCGCGGTTTGCTCTGACATGAGGTGCGCGTGCGCGATGGCTTGGCGCTTGGGGCTGATGTCAACGGGACCATTTGACCAATGGGTCAGTGGGGCTAGCAGGTGTGGATCGGCGATGGCGTTCATGATGGATAACCTGAGTAGATATTTCGGCTATCATCTTTGCCAATGAGGTAAATTAATATCTATAAAATATAATTTTGTTAGATAAATCATCTATTAATATGGCCGAAATTGATCGAATCGACATAAAAATTTTGAGTGCGCTGCAAGCCGATGGGCGCATCAGCAACCTCAAGCTGGCTGAGCAAGTGGCGCTGTCGCCTACGGCGGTGCTCACTCGGGTGCAAAAGCTCACCCGCGAGGGTTACATCTTGGGTTATGAGGCGCGGCTGAACCCCCTCAAGCTCGAGGCCGGCATGCTTATCTTTGTCGAGGTGCTTCTTGATCGAACCACCCCCAATGTGTTTGACGCGTTCAAGGCCGCCGCACAGGTGAGGCCAGAGATCATGGAGTGCCACATGGTTGCCGGTGGCTTTGATTATTTGTTGAAGACCCGGGTCGCCGACATGGAGGCCTACCGATCGTTTGCAGGTGATGTGCTGTGGCAAATGCCGGGCGTGCGCGAAACCCGAACCTACGTTGTCATGGAAGAGGTCAAGCAGACCCAGCGCCTGCCGTTGCTTGGCTGACGACTCGCAAGGGACTTGTTGACACAGGCAGCACACGGGATGTCACGCGCTTGACCTTGGGGCGGGCTTGAGTGCACACAATGGTGAGTCATCCAGCGTTGTGCTGACAGAGGAGTCAAGAGATGCCAGACATTTCCATCCATGCGCCATTGAGTGGCGTGATCGCTCAAGTGTGGGTGGCACCCAACGATCGGGTGAGTGCCGGGCAAATTGTGGCTCTGATCGAAGCCATGAAGATGGAATACGAGGTCAAGGCAACCCACGATGGTGTGGTTCAGTCGTGTTGGGTGGCCCAAGGAGACATCGTTCAAGAGGCCGATACCTTGATCAGCTTGGCAGCGGGTGCAGGCGCATCGACAACGGTAGAAGCGTCAACAGATGGAGGCAGCGCATCGCAGCAGCGCTCGGTTGACGAGCCCAGGCTCGACTTGCAAAAAGTCTTGGATCGACATCGGCTTTTAGAGGACGCAGCGCGCCCCCAAGCCGTGCAGAGGCGGCGCGACAAGGGCTGGCAGACAGCCAGAGAGAACGTCGAGGCCACGGTCGACAGCGGCAGCTTTGTCGAGTACGGCGCGCTAGCGGTCGCCGCCCAAACCCAACGCAGAAGCATGGACGATTTGCAAGCCAATACGCCTGCGGATGGTTTGATCACTGGCACGGCGAAGATCAACAGCCATGTCTTCGATGATCAGCGATCGGCTTGTTTGGTGATGGCCTACGACGCCACCGTCTTGGCGGGCACGCAGGGTTTTCGCAATCACCAAAAAATGGATCGCATGTTGCAACTGGCGCACCGCCACCGCTGGCCCGTGGTGCTGTGGGCCGAGGGCGGGGGCGGGCGACCGGGTGATGTGGATATGCCCATCGTCGCGGGCCTGCACGTGCCCACTTTTGGCGCATTTGCGGCCATGAGCGGCGTGGCGCCTGTTGTGGGTGTTGTGCAGGGGCGCTGCTTTGCGGGCAATGCGGCGTTGCTGGGGTGTTGCGATGTGGTGATCGCCACCACCCAGAGCAACATTGGTATGGGTGGCCCAGCCATGATTGAAGGCGGTGGTTTAGGCGTCTATGCACCCGAACAAGTTGGGCCAGCGAGCGTGCAGCACGCCAACGGAGTGATCGATATTTTGGTGGACGACGAGGTTCAAGCCGCCACCATGGCCCGACGCTATCTGTCGTATTTCCAGGGTGACTGGCCCAGTTTTGAAGCGCCCGATGGCCAAGGGCTGCGTGACGCCGTACCTGAACAGCGCACCCGAGCCTATGACAGTCGGGCCATCTTTGAGCAGGTGTTTGAGGTAGGCAGCGTGCTGCACCTGCGCACTGGTTTTGGGGTGGGCATACACACGGCGTTGGCCCGCCTAGGCGGGCGCGCGGTGGGTGTGCTGGCCAACAACCCGAATCACTTGGGTGGGGCGATTGACCCCGATGCAGCGGACAAAGCCGCGCGCTTTATGCGCATGTGCGATGTGCACGGCATTCCATTGGTCAGCTTCATCGACACCCCCGGCTTCATGGTGGGCCCAGAGATTGAAACCCAAGCGCAGGTGCGGCACACGGCCAGACTTTTTCTGGCGGGGGCGCACTTGCGGGTCCCCGTCTTGGGGGTGGTTTTGCGAAAAGGCTACGGCTTGGGCGCCATGGGTGTGGCGGCTGGCGGCTTTCATGGACCACAGGCGCTTGCGGCCTGGCCCAGCGGTGAGTTCGGTGGCATGGGCCTCGAAGGCGCGGTGCGCCTGGGCTACAAAAAAGAGCTCGAAGCGGTGCCTGAAGGCCCGGCTCGAGAGGCCTTGTTTGAGCAATTGTTACAAGGCTATCAAGAGCGAGGTGCCGCGATGAACATGGCAGCGACACTTGAGCTAGACGCTGTGATTGACCCCGCCAACACACGCCAATGGCTGCTTTCACACTTGCCCCGTGGGTACACCGAGGCGGTGGTTCGACCTTATGTGGATGCATGGTGAATGCAAAGGTTTTCGGCTTGCTTGGGGCTTGCGACAGGCCCCGCGAAGTCACTAAACTAGAGTGCGACAAATAGAACAAATTTCGGAGACGCAACATGTCAGATACGCAAGCCAAACGGGCGCTGCCCTCATACGACCACGGTGCCAGCAGCACCCGACTTTTAGGCCGCACCATTGGCCAAGCCTTTGACCAAACCGCAGCTCAGTACGCTGACAAAGAGGCACTGGTGGTGCTCGATCAGGGTGTGCGTTGGACGTGGAAAGAGTTGTCACAGCGCGTTGACGCACTGGCCTGCGGCTTGTTGGCGTTGGGCTTAGAGCCGGGCGATCGCGTGGGGATTTGGGCCCCAAACTGCTCAGAGTGGACGTTGACCCAGTTCGCCACCGCCAAGGCTGGTCTGATTTTGGTGAACATCAACCCAGCCTATCGGCGTGCCGAACTAGAGTACGCACTCAACAAGGTCGAGTGCAAGGCATTGGTTCTGGCGCCTGCGCTGAAGACCAGTGATTACTTAGCGATCGTCAACGACTTGGCGCCAGAGTTGGCCAGCAGTCAACCGGGCGCGTTGGAGGCCAAAGCCCTGCCGCACCTCAAACATGTGATTCGGCTGGGAGAGGCGGCCACGGCCGGTATGTGGAACTTTGCCGACATCGCTGCGATGGGGCGCGACCAAGACCGAGAGCGCCTCCAAGGGTTGAGTGCCTCACTGCAATTCGATGATGTGATCAACATCCAATTCACATCGGGAACGACTGGCTACCCCAAAGGCGCCAGCTTGACCCACCAAAATATTTTGAACAACGGCTACTTTGTGGCCGAGGCCATCAAGCTCACAGACCAAGATCGGCTGTGTATACCGGTGCCGTTGTATCACTGCTTTGGCATGGTGATGGGTAACTTGGGCTGCGTGACCCACGGCGCGACCATGGTGTACCCCAGTGAGGCGTTTGAGCCACTTGCGGTTTTGCAGGCGGTGCAGGACGAGCGCTGTACGGGCTTATATGGTGTGCCCACCATGTTCATTGCTGAGTTGGACCACCCGCAGTTCTCGACGTTTGATTTGAGCTCTTTGCGCACTGGCATCATGGCTGGCTCGCCTTGTCCAGTCGAGGTGATGAAGCGCGTGCAAGCACAAATGAACATGACTGAGGTCACCATCGCCTACGGCATGACAGAGACCTCACCTGTGTCAACGCAAAGCGCCACTGACGACCCGCTAGAGCGCCGCGTCTCGACGGTCGGCCGGGTGCAGCCGCACGTCGAAATCAAGATTGTGGATACCGAGGGGCGGGTCGTTCCTCGTGGAGAAATCGGCGAGTTTTGTACCCGTGGCTATTCGGTCATGAACGGCTACTGGAACGACGAAGTCAAAACCCACGAGGCCATCGACGGTGCTGGTTGGATGCACACCGGTGACTTGGCCGTCATGGACGAAGAGGGTTATGTGAACATCGTGGGACGGCTCAAGGACATGGTGATTCGCGGTGGCGAAAACATCTACCCACGCGAGATCGAAGAGTTTCTCTATCGCCACCCCAAAATCCAAGACGTGCAAG
>CBFIFT010000049.1:0-13067 GCA_965661935.1 Burkholderiaceae bacterium
TTGCAACTCATGGAGCGCGAGCCTTTGGTCGAGATTCATCCGGCAGATGCCGCTGCCCGTGGCATTGCCACAGGGGCTGAGGTTGAGGTGTTCAATGCACGTGGCACATACCGCTGTGTGGCGCAAATCAGCGAGCGCGTGCGGCCTGGCGTGGTGGTCGGTCTGGGTATTTGGTGGCGCAAGTTGGGACGCAATGGGACCAATGTCAACGAGCTCACCTCGCTCGAGTTGACCGATATGGGAGAGGCGCCCACGTTTTACGACTGTGCCGTTGACGTCAAAGCCGCAGCTTGAATTGAGCTGCCAGGAGCAAGATCAGGTGCTGGGGTATGTGGCTAGGATTGCTTGCCAATGCGCCCTTCCTGTGGGGGTTAAGTGCGCCGACAACAGAGCCAAGGCATGTTGCACGCCGTCGAGCACAGCCGTTGCTTGCGACGCTGGCTCTAACGCTTCGCGAGGTTGGCGCACATAGGCAAAACTCATCCAGTAATTGATCACCAAGGTCAGGCTGTGTGCCAGCATGGGACGCTGATCAGGCGCCAACGTCAGCCACTGGTTGGACGCCAAGCTTTCGATCAAAGCTTGGAATGCTTTGATTTTTTGTTCCAACAAGTCATGCAGCGCGTTTTCGAGCCACAACGATTTGGTCAACAAGTTGTTCTGGTCGCGGTAAATAAATCGGCCGTGCCAAATGTGCTCAAACAAGGTGTGCATGAAAAACCACGCGGTCTCCACATCACCGGCTTGGTGTGCGCTGCTTAGCAGTGGCCCAAGCGCCAGCTGGTGGCGCTCAATCAACGCTTGTGTCACGCTGTCTTTGCTGGGGAAGTGGTAATAAAGGTTGCCCGGGCTGATGCCCATGGACTTGGCCACCGCGTTGATCGACACGTTGGGCTCGCCAAACCGATTGAACATGGCCAGTGCGCTGTCCAAGATGCGTTCTTTGGTTTTGCGCTTGGGTGCTGGGTTGGTCATGTGGGGCTAGCCGAACGAATTCAGGGGTGACGGCGAGGCATCAGCCTTGACGCCGATTGGATGCGACGCCCTTGTTCGTGGATTTCTTGGCTGCTTTCTTCGCAGCAGCTTTTTTAACGGCTGGTTTAGCGGACGGGGTTGAGGCCGTGGCTTGTTGCAGGCTTTCAAGTTGGGCTTTCAGTGCGTCGATCTCAGCGCGCAGCGCCTGGACATCTTTTGCCGAGGGGATTCCCAACGCTTGCAATGCATGGGCGACGCGTTGCTCAAACACGCCTTCTAGTCCGCTGCTGCTGGGCACCGCTGCAAATGGATTGCCGACCCTCTGGGTCATCTCACTCCATTGCTCTTGCGCTTGACTTTGAAGGGCCTCGCCTTGGGCAACAATTTTTTCCACCGCCTTTTGCCCTTGGGCTTGTGCCTGGGTCAGTGCGCTCAGGCCAGCGAGCCAAATGTCATGTGGGGTGAGAGAGGCTGGGTTTTGGGTTGGCTTGGGTTTGGTCATAGAGATGGGCAATCAGAAGGGCAAATGGAGTGTTGATGCGCTGACGCCGTACTTTACGCGTCAGCCTTGGCTTTGTCACCCAAGACTTGGGCCAATGGGCCTGTGCTTGGGCGCTCAGTTTGCGGCACAATCGGCTTTGGCATCACAGTCAACGCTCACTTACATTACTCAAAATGACATCTAAAACCACGAACCCGTTGCCAGCGCATAACGTCGATGTGGCTGAAATCTTGGCCCATGCGGCCCCTTTTGCAGACAAGTACCGGGGCCAGACTTTGGTCATCAAGTACGGCGGCAACGCCATGACCGACCCCAGCCTGCAGCGCGCATTTGCTGAGGACATTGTCGCGTTGCAGCGACTGGGTATTTGCCCTGTGGTGGTTCATGGTGGAGGCCCACAAATTGAGCATGCCTTGCAGCGCTTGGGCAAGCAAGGCGAGTTCGTCCAAGGCATGCGCGTCACCGATGACGAGACCATGCAGGTGGTGCAGTGGGTGTTGGCTGGTGAGGTACAGCAAACCATCGTGGGCATGATTCAGGTGGCTGGCGGTACGGCAGTGGGCATGACAGGCCGAGATGGCGGCCTGATGAAGGCAACCCCCTTGAAGTTGTTGGACACGCACGACCCCAACAAGACCCACGATTTGGGATGGGTGGGCGATGTGAAAGAAGTCAACCCACAGGCCATTCGGGCGCTGCAAGCTGCTGGCATCATCCCCGTGGTGAGCCCGATTGGGTTGGGCGCCCATGGCGAGAGTTTCAACATCAATGCAGACGTGGCGGCCAGTGAGTTGGCGCAAGCATTGTCGGCTCAAAAACTGCTGCTCTTGACCAACATCGCAGGAGTGCTGGATAAAAATGGACAACTGTTGGTTGAGTTGAATGAGGAAAGCATTGCGCGTTATGTCGCAGACGGCACCATCACAGGCGGCATGTTGCCCAAGATTCAAGGTGCGTTGGCGGCGGCCAAAGACCGTGTGGGCGCTGTCCACATCATGGATGGTCGTGTGCCACACGCGCTGCTGTTAGAAATTTTGACCGAGCAATCGGTCGGCACCATGATCCGCGCCTGAGCGCATCCCAATGGAGAGACTTGTATGACCGATGCGACCGACGCCCCACAAACCAAGCAAAGCCCTGAGCCCAAGCGCAGTCGACCAGCACCCGGTCAGCGCCGCTTGGAAATTTTGCAGGCCTTGGCCAGCATGTTGGAGGAACCCTCGGGTGAGCGGGTCACCACAGCTGCACTGGCCAAAAAATTGGCTGTTAGCGAAGCCGCTCTGTACCGCCATTTCGCCTCCAAAGCGCAAATGTACGATGGACTGATTGGCTTCATTGAGGACAGCGTGTTGGGCTTGGTGCATCAAGTGCAAGAGCGTGAGGCAGATCCTCTGCTGCGTTGTCAACGCATCGCCACATTGGTCTTGCAATTTGCTCAGGCCAATCCTGGCATGGCGCGCGTGATGGTCGGTGAAGCGCTGGTTTATGAACACGCCCGTTTGCACGAGCGGGTCGAGTTGTTGATGGACAAAATCGAGTCGTCGCTCAAACGTGAGTGGCGCGAAGTGGCCACCCGTGCGGGGGATGCCGCGCCCACGGTCAGCGCCCAAGTCAGGGCGGCCACATTGATGGCCTTCATTCAAGGCCGCTTGTTGCGCTACTGTCGCAGTGGCTGGCGCCGTCAGCCCAATGAAGAACTCGAGGCCTGCCTGCAGGTGTTGTTGAGTTAAACCCACTGACCGGGGCCAGCCATGGCCCCCCCAGTGCGGTGCGGGCAACGTGAACAGCCCACCCATTGTCTGCCCACATGTGGGGAGCTTGGCATCGCTGTCCTGGGTCGTTTGCCCTTCGATTGGCGCTACCTTGCGTGGGGGAATTGGAACAAAATAGAACGAGCGTTCGTTTTTGGGTACCATTGGCGCCTATGCCAGTCTCATCCCTTTCCAACGCCAAACCCTCGGTGCCACCGCGCACCGCACCGCGCGCCTCCCCCAAAGGCCAGCAGACCCGTGCTGCAATCGTCGACGCTGCATTGTCATTGGCTTCGCAAGTCGGGCTCGATGGTCTCACCATCGGGCACTTGGCCGAGTTGATGCACATGAGCAAATCTGGCGTGTTTGCGCATTTCGGCTCGCGAGAAGACCTACAGGTTTCGGTGGTTTGGGAGTACCACCACCGCTTCAGGGCCGAGGTGTTTGAGCCTGCCATTCGCGCTGAGCGAGGCTTGCCGCGCCTTCGCGCGTTGTTCGATAACTGGGTTCACCGCATCAATGCTGAGCTTGCCTCGGGCTGCTTATTCACCAGCGGTGCCGTGCAGTTTGAGGCGCAAGACGGCCCTGTGCGCGACGCTTTGACCGCTTCGGTGTCAACTTGGCTAGAGGCCTTGTCTCGGGCCATCGAGCAGGCCAAGGTGCAAGGTCACCTGCACCCCGAATGCGACGCGGCAGCCTTGAGTTTTCACATCCATGGCTTGATTTTGAGCCTGCATTACCAAACCAGATTTTTGAAGGCGCCAGACGCATTGCGCCACGCGACATCTGGCTTTGACCAATTGATTCAACAACATTCGGCCAACTGAGCCACTCACAGGGAGAAACATATGCCGACCTATCAAGCACCACTGAAAGACATGCAGTTCGTCTTGCATGATGTATTGAAAGTCACCGAAGACTTTGCACAAGTGCCAGCACACCAAGACTTGGATGCCGATACGGTCAACGCCGTACTCGAAGAGGCGGGCAAATTCGCCGCCGAAGTGCTCACGCCCTTGAACCGTGTGGGCGACGTACAAGGCTGCACACTCGATCGCGATACCCACGAGGTGAAAACCCCCGATGGCTTCAAGGCCGCTTATCAGCAGTACTGTGAAGGTGGCTGGGCTGCACTTTCTTGTGAGCCCGAGTTTGGCGGTCAAGGTCTGCCTTTCATCGTCAACCAATGCCTGTACGAAATGCTCAACAGTGCCAATCAGGCTTGGACCATGTACCCAGGCTTGACCCACGGGGCGTATAGCGCCTTGAGCGCCCACGGCAGCGAAGAACAAAAGCAAACCTACCTGCCCAAACTCACGTCAGGCGAATGGACCGGCACGATGTGTTTGACCGAGCCGCATTGCGGCACCGACTTGGGCATGATGCGCACCAAGGCAGAGCCCCAAGCCGATGGCACTTATGTGCTGACAGGCCAAAAAATCTTCATCAGCTCAGGCGAGCACGACATGGCTGACAACATCGTTCACTTGGTGTTGGCGCGCTTGCCTGATGCGCCACCCGGCACCAAGGGGATCAGCTTGTTTGTCGTGCCCAAGTTCCGTGTCAACAGTGACGGCAGCTTGGGTGAACGCAACCCCATCTTCTGCTCTGGCCTTGAGGAAAAAATGGGCATCCATGGCAATGCGACTTGCCAGATGACTTTAGATGGCGCCGTTGGTACATTGGTTGGTCAGCCCAACAAGGGCTTGAATGCCATGTTCGTCATGATGAACGGGGCGCGCATTGGCGTAGGTATGCAGTCATTGGGTTTGACTGAGGTGGCCTATCAAAATGCCTTGGCGTATGCCAAAGACCGCATTCAAATGCGCAGCCTTTCTGGTGTCAAAGCGCACGACAAGCCAGCTGACCCCATCATTGTCCATCCCGATGTCCGCAAGATGCTGTTGACGGCCAAGGCCTATGCCGAAGGCGGTCGCGCCTTGGCGCTCTTTGCGGCGCAACTGCTGGATCGCGAGCACGCACACCCCGACGCGGCCGTTCGCCAGGATGCCGCCAAAATGTTGGCCCTGCTGACACCGGTTGTGAAAGCCTTCATCACCGACAACGCGTGGCTATCGACATCGCATTGTTTGCAGGTTTTTGGGGGCCACGGTTTTATCCAAGAATGGGGCATGGAGCAGTTTGTGCGCGACTCGCGCATCAACATGATCTATGAGGGCACCAACACGATTCAATCGCTGGATCTCTTGGGCCGCAAGGTATTGGGTGACCAAGGCGAAGTGCTGAAGAAGTTTGGTGAAATGGTGATGGCGCTGATGCAAGAAGAAAAAGACAACGCGGAAATGTCTGAATTCTTGCAGCCCTTGGGGTGGTTGAGCCAAAAAGTCCAAGAAGGCACGATGTCACTGGGTATGCGCGCCATGAGAGATCCGGATGTCGTGGGTGCCGCTGCGGTCGACTACATGCGCGTGGTGGGGCACTGGGTGTTTGGTTATTTCTGGGCCCGCATGGCTCAAGTCGCGATGGCGAAAATTGCAGCTGGCGACCGCGACCCCTTCTATGTCGCCAAGGTACAGACAGCTAAGTTTTATTTCGCCAAGCTATTCCCAGAAACAGGCTCTTTGTTGCGCACCATGCAGGCCGAAGTGGACGTGGTGCTCGACACCGATGCAGCCTTGCAATAAACCGATCACCAGGAGTTGACCATGAAACAACTTGCACGGCAAATGGCATTCGCCTTGGCTTTGGCTATGGGCTCTTCGGCCTTCGCGCAAATGACGCCAGAGGGCACATGGCGCACGATTGACGATGACACCAAAGAAACACTTTCTTTGGTGCAAATCGCCCCGGTGGGTGACGCGATGGTGGGCAAGGTCGTGAAAAGCCTCAAGAAGAACCCAGAGCGCACCGTTTGTGATTTGTGCACCGATGAGCGCAAAGACCAGCCCATCATTGGCATGACCATCATCGAGGGTGCCACGCGCAGTGCAGGCGGTGACAAGTGGGTGGATGGCGAGATCCTAGATCCCAACAACGGTAAGACCTATCGACTCGAATTGATGCCCATGGAGGGTGGTAAGCAACTGCGGGTCAGGGGCTTCATAGGCCCCTTTTACCGGACCCAAGTCTGGCTGCGTGAGGAGTGACCCCTTTGCACGCGTTTGACCAGGCCCTTCAACTCGAGCCCAAAGGAGGTGGCACCTTCCGAGGCCAGACCCACCCAGCCTATGCCAACATGGTCGGCCCTTTTGGTGGTGTGACCGCGGCACAAATGCTGCAATCGGTGATGCTCCACCCCGACCGCTTGGGCGACCCAACCGTGTTGACTGTCAATTTTTGTGCCGCAGTGGCAGATGGTCCCTTTGATATTCAGGCCCGGGCTTTGCGCACCAATCGATCCACACAGCACTGGCTGATCACGCTCGAGCAAGCCGGCGAAATCGTGATTTCAGCCACGGCGGTGACGGCCAAGCGACGCGACACTTTGTGCGCACAAGAGGCCGTGATGCCCGAAGTGGCCAAGCCGCGAGACGTTCCTGCGGTGATGCAAAAGCCAGAGGTGGAGTGGGTCAAACAATATGACCTGCGCTACATCCGCGGCGAACTGCCGACCCAGTGGGACGGTCGGGACGCCGGCGACAGCGAGAGTTTGGTGTGGTTTTCGGACCAGCCGCCAAGGCCATTGGACTTTGCGTCGGTGACCGCATTGGCAGATGTCTTTTTTCCCCGGGTGTGGCTCAGGCGCGCCAACCGCGTGCCCATTGGCACGGTGAGTATGGGGGTGTACTTTCATGTCAGTGCCCACGAGTTGCAGTCGGTTTCGGGCATGTACGCCTTGGGACAAGCGCACAGCCATGTGATGCACCAAGGCTTTTCAGACCAGACTGGTGTGCTGTGGAGTGAGGACGGTCGTTGCCTGGCCTCGACCCATCAGTGCATGTACTACCGCGAGTGAAGCACCATGGAACAAGCCTTGCACTTTGAAGAAGAATGCCGTGTGCTCGATCAGCTTTTGACGACACTGCCCGAGCCAGACTGGGATGCTGAGACTGCATTCAAGGGCTGGCGCATCAACGATATTTTGGTCCACCTCTATTTTTGGAACCAAATGGCAGCATGGTCCATTTTTGACCCCGAAACCTTTGGGCCCCAAATGGATAGGGTTCAAGCCCACATTCGTACAAATGGCATGCGTGCCACCGAAAACGAATGGATTGAAGAACGCGGCTCGGCGTTGTTGCTGGCTTGGCGAGAGCATTACCAGTCTGTCGTTCCGAAGTGGCAAAGCGCTGACCCCAAACAAAGGGTGCGCTGGGCTGGCCCTGATATGTCGATTCGCTCCAGCGTGACAGCACGACAAATGGAAACTTGGGCCCACGCACAGGCCATTTTTGACTGGTGTGGTGTTGAGCGTGCGGAGAGCGATCGGGTGCGCAACATTGTGGTCCTTGGGGTGAACACGTTTGGCTGGACCCACCAAGTCAGGGGTCTGCCCGTGCCACCGGCCGTTCCACAGCTGCGTTTGCGCTCGCCTTCAGGTGCGCTGTGGGAGCTGGGTGGCGATTCAGGCAACGATTTGATATCGGGCGACGCTGTCGATTTTGCGAGGGTGGTGACACAAACCCGCCATTTTCATGACACAGCACTTGAGGCCCAGGGCGAAATCGCCCAGTGGTGGATGCTCAACGCCCAATGTTTTGCGGGTGGACCACAAGATCCGCCCGCGCCGGGCAGTCGATTTAAACAAAACAAAGGATGATGCGCATGAGCCATATTTTGAAACACCAAGAGGCGGGTGTCACAACCCTAACCATCAATCGAATCGAGTCAAAAAACGCTCTGACGGGTGAGATGTATGCGGCTTTGGCGGATGCCTTGACAGAGGCGGCAAGCGACCCAGAGCAACGCGTGGTGTTGATTCAAGGCCACGTGCAGGTGTTCACGGCGGGCAATGACATCAGTGACTTTTTGAACAATCCACCGCAGTCCGAAGAGGCGCCAGTGCACCGCTTCTTGCACGCGATTGCACGCTTCCCTAAACCTTTGGTGGCCAGTGTGTGTGGGCCCTGCGTGGGTGTGGGCACCACTTTGCTGCTCCATTGCGATTTGGTGTACGCCGGAGACAACGCGAATTTTGCGCTGCCCTTTGTCAATTTGGGCTTGTGTCCAGAGGCGGGCTCTAGCCTTTTGCTGCCTGCGCTGATGGGGCATCAGCGCGCCGCCCAAGCTTTGCTACTGGGAGACCCGTTTTCGGCTGAAACCGCCATGGAGGTTGGTTTGGTCAATACCGTTCTGCCGCCAACAGAGGTCAACGATTACGCCCAAAAGCAGGCCATGCGATTGGCACAAAAACCCACAGAGGCACTGGTCCAAAGTAAGCGTTTGATGAAGGCGCCGCAGCAGGCAAAGCTCGAAGAAGTGATGCGCGACGAGGGCGCGGTGTTCTCCGCTTTGCTGCGGTCACCTGCAGCCAAGGAAGCGTTTTCGGCGTTCATTGAAAAAAGAAAGCCCGATTTCAGCCAGCTCTGAGACACCCAGCAGACTGGCTCAAGCGCCAGTCGGGCTTGGGCTTTTGGCCGGCCGATGTGCTTTCGCCAGCCCGGATTCAAGGCAAATCGATGTCGACCCACTTGTTGCGTCCACGGGCGCCCAGTTTGATGCTGACAGCAGAGCGCGGGCATCGAAAGTGCTTGGCCACCAACGCGATGAGTTCCGCATTGGCCTTGCCGTCCACCGGGGGCGACTTCAACTTGGCTTGCCAAAGTGTGGCGCCTTGCGCAGGTTCAACGAGTTCGCTGGTTCTGGCCTGGGGTTTAACTTTCACCTCGATGCGTATCATGGCGTGAGCATAATCGAGTGGCGCTCGCCGGTTGGTCAGCGCCAATTCGCCGTGATGGAAGTTCAAAGTAAACAGACGATGGAGGCATGATGGACAGTCAAAAGCGCAATTTATTCGCTGCACTGGGGGCTGGTGCCGCGGCTTTGTGGGGTAGCAAGCGTGCCCACGCATCTGCTTTTCCAGGCGACGATCCTCAGCACAAAGTGGTGTATCAAATCAACCATGCCGAACCTGAATACATCGAACACATTTTGAATTCCATCAGCGCCGTCTTGGGGCAGTATGTCGACGATGTATCGATCGCAGTGGTGGCCTTTGGACCGGGTATTCACCTGCTCGCCACTCAGCCGGGTCGCCCCATCCCAGAGTTACAACGCCAACGCATCAAAGGCATGGCCGAAAACTACGGCGTCGAGCTGGTGGCTTGCGGCAACACGATGTCATCGCTCAACTGGGGGCGAGAAAACATCATCCCCGAGGCACGCATAGAGCGCGTTGGGGCGGCTGCGCTGATGGACTATCAAAGCCGAGGTTACGCTTACATTTCTTGGTGAGCCGAATGCACGCCCATTTCGTCGCCCACGGCGACAGAGCCCCAGCTTGAACCAACGCACAAGCTCATACAACCCAGCACCATGGTTGTGCAAGGCGGTGCGGCTGGAAGCCAGCTGCTCGGCCAAGTACGCTTGTCAATGCTTGGCGCAGAAGGTCGGCTCCATATGCGATCGGTCGCTGCAGGTGGTGTTCCATGTGGTGGCTGAGTGCTCAGTCTTGGGCAATGGGGCGCGGACGTCCCTGATCGTCAAGCGCCACATAGGTCAAACTGGCTTGGGTGACTTTGACAAATTGGCCCTGTGACCGAAATTGTTCGGCAAACACCTCAACCAACACGGTAATCGAGGTGCGACCCACGCGGGTGATGCTGCCGTAAAAAGACAAGATATCGCCGACGCGAACGGGTTGCTTGAACACAAATTCGTTGACCGCTACGGTGGCCATGCGTCCTCGCACATGGCGTGCAGGCAGCACCGATCCAGCCATGTCAACTTGGGCCATGACCCAACCACCAAAGATATCGCCGTTGGCATTGCAGTCACCCGGCATGGGGATGACCTTCAGGACCAGTTCTTTGTCCATTGGCAAGGTGGTCGCACCTTCGCCGTGTTGCATTCTGTTGTCTGTGTTCATGAAGTTCAGCGGATCAGTTGGGTTTATACGAAAATTGCATGAATTACACCAGAACCAGAAACCAATATCCATGCATTCATTCGCGCAGCCCGATGATCAACCATCCTCGCAGGACAAGAAGTCAGACCAAAGTGATTGGCAGGTGCTCAGGCGCTTGATTCCTTATTTGTGGAACTATCGCTGGCGGGTCGCCGCCGCTTTGTTGTTCATGGTGGCGGCCAAGGGTGCCAACGTGGGAGTGCCCGTGTTGCTCAAGCACCTGGTGGACGCCATGAATGTCAAAGTGGGAGATCCCAGCGCTTTGTTGGTGGTCCCCGTGGCGTTGTTGTTGGCTTATGGGCTGTTGCGGTTTTCAACCACCTTGTTCACCGAGCTGCGTGAGTTGGTCTTTGCCAAAGCCACCGAAGGCGCAACGCGGCACATTGCCCTGCAGGTGTTTCGCCACTTGCATGGTCTCTCACTGCGGTTTCACCTTGAGCGCCAAACCGGGGGCATGACCCGAGACATTGAGCGTGGCACCCGAGGCGTTCAGTCCCTGATTTCGTTTTCGCTCTACAGCATTTTCCCAACGCTGATCGAAGTCATTTTGGTGTTAACCATACTGGGAACTCAATTTGACCAAGGTTACGTCTGGATCACCTTGGCGGCCCTGGTGGCATATGCCACGTGGACCGTCAAAGTCACGGAGTGGCGCACCCACTTTCGCCGGTGGATGAACCGCCTGGACTCACAGGCAAGCAACCACGCGGTCGACTCATTGATCAATTACGAGACGGTCAAATACTTCAACAACGAGCACTTTGAAGCCCAGCGATACGACGCCAGCTTGGAAGAGCTGCGCCGAGCCCGCATCAAAAGTCAAACCTCGTTGAGCCTTCTCAACGCGGGGCAGCAACTCATCATTGCAACGGCTTTGGTCGCGATGCTTTGGCGTGCGACCCAAGGGGTTGCAGACGGTAGTTTGAGCTTGGGCGACTTGGTGATGGTCAATGCCTTCATGATTCAGTTGTACATTCCGTTGGGTTTTTTGGGCACGCTGTATCGCGAGATCAAACAAAACCTAACGGACTTGGATCGCATGTTCAAGCTCATGGACAAAGAGCGCGAGATCGCGGACGTGGCGCAAGCGCCTGACCTCCATGTCAGCCCGCAACCAGAGGTGCGCTTTGATCAGGTCTATTTCAGCTACGAGCCAGATCGCGAAATATTGCGCGGCGTCAGCTTTGTGGTGCCCAGCGGCAAAACGGTGGCTGTGGTCGGGCCGTCGGGTTCGGGCAAATCAACCCTGGCGCGCTTGTTGTACCGCTTTTATGACGTGAACGCGGGCGCCATCACCCTTGATGGCCAAGACGTGAGACGCGTGACGCAAGCGAGCCTGCGCCGAGCGGTGGGCATCGTGCCTCAGGATACCGTGCTGTTCAATGAAAGCATCGCGTACAACATTCGCTACGGGCGCCCGGATGCCAGCGATCAAGAGGTGTTCAGCGCAGCCCGAGCCGCGCGCATACACGACTTCATCATGGGTTTGCCCAAAGGCTATGAAACACAGGTGGGTGAGCGCGGCCTGAAATTATCTGGCGGAGAAAAGCAGCGTGTCGCGATCGCCAGGACGCTGTTGAAAAACCCACCTTTGGTGATCTTTGATGAGGCGACCTCCGCGCTGGACTCTGCCAACGAGCGCGCCATTCAAGAAGAAATCCGCACCGCGGCCCAAGGTAAAACCAGCTTGGTGATTGCCCACAGACTCAGCACTGTGATTCATGCTCATGAGATTTTGGTGATGCGAGAGGGGCAAATCGTTGAGCGCGGTACGCACCCCGACTTACTCGCCCAAGGCGGTGTGTATGCAGAGATGTGGGCCCTGCAACAGCAGCACAGTGAGCAGCGCTGAACCACAAGGATCAGAGGTGAATCATGGAAACCCGATGGCTTGAAGACTTTGTCTCATTGGCTCAGACCCACAGTTTTAGCCGCTCGGCCCAATTGCGCCATGTCACGCAGCCTGCTTTTTCTAGGCGCATACAGTCGCTTGAGGCATGGGCAGGCACGGACTTGGTTGATCGCTCAAGTTACCCCACGCGGCTGACGCCCGCTGGGCAAGTGCTGCTCGAGCAGGCATTGGAAATTTTGCAGAACCTACAGGCGACGCGCTCAACGCTGCGCACCCACGTGAAGTCGGTCAAAGGTGTGGTCGATTTTGCAGTCCCCCACAGCTTGGCGGTTTCATTTTTCCCACACTGGATGGCAGATTTGAGAGCGGCCTTTCCGCAACTCAAGAGCCGCCTGATGGCCTTCAATGTGCACGATGCGGTTTTGCGTTTGGTAGAGGGCAGCTGTGATCTATTGCTGGCGTATCACCACCCGTCACACCCCATAGCTTTGGATCCCGTGCATTACGACATGCTGGTGCTGGGGCATGAGCGAATGACAGCCTATGCAAAGCCTTTGGGTGGCAAAGATGCGGGCTGGTCATGGCGCAACAAAGGGCAAGCGAAGATCCCGTTTTTGGCTTATGCCTCGGGTGCCTACTTGGGACTGGTGGTGGAGTCGGTGCTGAAACGCAGCAATGATTTGGCGCATTTGGAGCGCGTCTATGAAACCGAAATGTCAGAGGGCTTGCGCGCGATGGCCATGGAGGGACAGGGCATCGCCTTTTTGCCCAGCAGTGGCGTCCAGGGCGAGGTGGCGAGGCGAAGTTTGGCCGCGGTCGCCGATGCGCCAGTGATTGACCTAGAAGTGCGAATTTATCGCCAGCGCCCGGCGCAGAGTTCGGGTAAAACGCCGACCACAGCCGCCAACCAATTGTGGGACCACCTTGCCCAGTCTGCTTCAGCGAGCGAAGCCGCACCAG
>CBFIFT010000050.1:0-7507 GCA_965661935.1 Burkholderiaceae bacterium
AACGCTGAGCGGGAAGAAGCAAGAACTGCCCATTAAAAAGTTGCTCTTGGGACAGCCGCTTCACAAAGTGGTTAACCCAGACGCGATGGCCAATCCCGAGTGCCTGCCTTGGTACGAGGCCTATGCCAAAGAACATTTGCGCTTGCATCCGCCTGTGGGCTGATGCGGCCAACGAAACATGCGACATCCACAATAACGACAGGAGACTTCATGCCAATCAACCCCAACGCACCGCACCTGGCCCACTGGCCAGAGGGCGTGCCGCACGAGTTAGAACCCGTACAAGATTCGGTTTGGGACGCCTTGGCGCGCCGTGCCGAGTTGACGCCGAATGAGCAGGGTTTGCACTTTTTAGGCAAAGATTGGACTTGGGCAGAGTTGCGTGACGACGCGCTGAAAGTCGCAGCAGGCCTGACCGATTTGGGTGTGAAACAAGGTGACCGGGTGATTTTGTTCATGCAAAACGCCCCGCATTACATCTTGGCGTTTCACGCGGTGATGCGTTTGGGCGCGGTGGTCGTACCCATCAACCCCATGAACAAAGCCGACGAGCTGCCGCACTACATCCAAGACTCCGGCGCCAAGGTCGCCTTTGCGGCTTGTGATATCGCGGGTGAGTTGATTCAAGCCAGTCAGTCGATGGCGCAAGGACTGGATCACGTTGTGGTGTTCAATTGGTCGGATGTGCTACCGCTAGAGGGCGCGCAACGCGATGCGCAAGTCCCTGAGGTCTGGCGCAACTGGCTGTACGCCAATCCCGATTTGCCTCAGGTGCAAGGCCTGCTCACGCACCGGTGGACCGATCTCATGGCCAGTCAGGCGGCGCTACCCGATGTGGCGATACAGGCAGATGACATGGCATTGTTGCCCTATACCAGTGGCACCACCGGACTCTCTAAAGGGTGTATCCACACCCACAGCACGCTGGGGCACAACACCCGTGCGTCTGGTACCTGGTCGACTTTGTCGGGGCAAACTTCGATGTTGCTGGTGGTGCCCATGTTCCACATCACCGGTTTGGTCGTGGGCATGCTGTCGTCGGTGTATTGGGGCTCGCGCATGGTGTTGTTGCCCCGCTGGCAGCGAGACGTGGCCGCGCAGGCGATTTCTCGACTGCGCATCACCCATTGGGCCAACATCCCCACCATGGTGATTGATTTACTTGGCATGCCCAACATTGAGCAAGTCGACCTCAGTTCGTTGCAATACATCGGCGGTGGCGGTGCGCCCATGCCTGAGGCCGTTGCCAAGCGCTTGTTTGACGACTATGGCTTGAGCTACTCGGAGGGCTATGGGTTGACCGAAACCGCTGCGCCGTCGCACAGCAATCCGCGCGGGCGTGGCAAACGTGCGTGCCTGGGTGTGCCTTACATCGGCGTAGACGCTCGGGTGATCGACCTAGAAACCATGGCCGAGTTGCCACAGGGGGAAACGGGTGAGATCGTGATCCACGGTCCCCAAGTCTTCAAAGGTTATTGGGGTAACCCTGAGGCAACGGCCAAGGCGTTCATCGAGATCGATGGCAAGTCATTTTTTAGGTCTGGCGATATTGGGCGCATTGACGAAGAAGGCTATTTCTTTATCAGCGATCGGCTCAAACGAATGATCAATGCCAGCGGCTTCAAGGTCTGGCCAGCAGAGGTCGAAGCCATGCTGTATCACCACCCTGGGATCCATCAGGTTTGTGTGATTTCGGCGCTTGACGAGTACCGTGGTGAGACAGTCAAGGCGGTGGTGGTGCCCAAGGCGACCCATCGCGACATTTTGTCCGAGCAAGAAGTGATCGAGTGGTCCAAAGCGCACATGGCTGCATACAAATACCCGCGCGTGGTTGAGTTTGTAGATGAGTTACCGCTCAATGCCTCGGGCAAATTGATGTGGCGAGTGGTGCAAGCCATACAAGATGAAAAAGACGCAGCGTTGAAAAAGGTTTAAGCATGAGCGAGACACGTTTGAGTGACCGGGTGGTTGTGAGTGCACCCGAAGGTGGTGTGGTTCGGGTGCGTCTGGCTCGACCAGACAAAATGAACGCGCTCGACCCGGCGATGTTTGATGGTTTGATTGCGGCTGCACACCATGTGCGCACCTTGCCAGATGTGCGCGTGGTGGTCATGCATGGTGAGGGGCGGGGCTTTTGTGCGGGTCTGGATATGGGCAGCTTTGAATCGATGCGAGCGGGCTCAGGTGCCAATATGGCCAATTTGCTGCCTCGCGAAGGCACGATCGCCAACCGAGCGCAACAGGTGGCGTGGTTGTGGCGCGAGTTGCCGGTGCCAGTTTTGGGGGCGTTGCACGGTGTGGCCTTTGGCGGCGGTTTGCAGGTGGCGTTGGGCGCTGATGTGCGTTGGTGTACCGCGGATACCAAGCTCTCAGTCCTCGAGTCCAAATGGGGACTGGTGCCCGATATGGCTGGTATGCCCTTGATGCGCGAGCTGCTGCGCAGCGATGTCATGCGCGAGTTGACATACACCGGTCGGGTCCTCAGTGGCACTGAGGCGCAAGCCTTGGGCTTGGTGACTCATGTGAGCGAAGACCCATTGCAAGAAGCGTTGGCAATGGCGCACGAAATTGCCGCCAAGAGCCCACACGCGATACAGGCGGGTAAGCGTTTGCTGAATCAATGCTTTGATGCCACTGCAGCCGAGCTGTTGCTGCAAGAAACCCATGAGCAAGTGGCACTGATTGGCTCGCCCAACCAGTTGGAGGCGGTGACGGCCGGCTTGGAGAAGCGCCCCGCTCAATTTGTTCCAGTGGAGCGTTCGAGCTGATGGGCGGGTGCGGCGTGGCTCACCTGAGCGCGCCTGCAAAATCGGCACGGCGGATGGTGACCCTCCAAGCGCCGCGCTGTTGCCAGTCTGGCGTTCGGACCAGTGTGGGGCGATGGTTGCGCCGCGCTACTTTTTAAATTGCTCGTTGAAAGTCTCAAGCGTGCGTCTGGCGCGTGACTCGGGTTGGCAGCGAACCGGCAGCACCATGTTTTCGCTGACCTTCACGCGCGGTGAATCCAAGCTAAACGCTGGGTACTTGGGACTGGCTTTGACTTCGATGTAAGCGTTTGAGGTTGTGTTCAATCTCGCAATGCCGTTGTTGAACGATGCTGTTGCACCACTGGGGTGCAGGGTGATGATGTAGGAGTCTTCAACCAGTCCGCACTGATTGTCTAGGCGCACCGTGACCATCATGGGCTTGTCGCCACGCGGGTTGGGAATGCCCCAGTTGGTGTACCAGACGGCAGCGGCGATCACGACCACAGCGCCCACAATCCAGGCGGTGTAGTCTTTTTTAGGGGGGGCTTTGGTCTTTTTTAAGGTCATGGTGCAAGCATATCGCACATGAAAAGGCCAAGAAAGCCGTGGGTCACCGTTCGCCCACGCGTGGACGCAAAACGGTTCGCTAGATCATTTCGCCGTTTTGCATTGGCTCAAAGCCGCCGCACATTCGCGAACGAGTTGGGGGCCCTGGTAGATCAAGCCGCTGTAGACCTGAACCAAGTCGGCACCCGCCTTGACTTTATCGAGCGCATCTTGGGCTGACATCACACCGCCGACACCCATGATGGCAAAGTCTGCGCCAAGCGCTGCACGCATCTGCGCGATGACGGCGTTGCTTCGCTCACGCAAAGGGGCGCCAGACAATCCGCCGGTTTCGCTGTGGTTGGGCAGTCCGGCGACCGCATCGCGAGCAAGCGTGGTGTTGGTGGCGATCAAGCCCCACTTTTGGGTAGCCCGTCCGTTGGCGTCCACACCAAAGTGCCGCATGACCTGCGCGATGGCGTCGATTTGATCGGCATCCAAGTCAGGTGCGATTTTGACGAACAGAGGAATGTCTTTGCCGTGCTGCTGTGCCAACTCCAGTCGACGTGTTTGCAGCGCCCCGAGCAAGCCGCCCAACGCTTCATCACTTTGCATTTGCCGCAGATTTTTGGTGTTGGGGCTGGAGATGTTGATGGTCACGTAGTCGGCATGGGGAAACACGCCTGTGAGTCCTTTGAGGTAGTCGCTGGTGGCGTCTTCGATGGGGGTGATGGCGTTCTTGCCGATGTTCAAACCAATCAAGGGGCGTTGGGTTTGTGTCAGGCATCGCGCTGCCTGAACGTGCTCCAAGAACGCGTCTAAACCTTGGTTGTTGAAGCCAAACCGATTGATGATGGCCTGTGCTTGCTCGAGCCGAAACATGCGGGGCTTGGGGTTGCCGGGTTGCGGCAGTGGCGTCACGGTGCCGACCTCAACGAAACCAAAGCCCATGGCAGCCCACGCATCTATACAGCGCGCATTTTTGTCGAGTCCGGCGGCCAAACCCACGCGGTTGGGAAACGATAAACCAGCCACCGTCACGGGGTCGCTGATCGATTTTTGGCGATACAGAGCGCTCAAAGGGGTGTTTTGGGTGCGAGCCAACCAAGCCAAGGAGAGGTCATGAGCGGCCTCTGCATCCATTTGAAACAACGCGGCACGCAAGAGTGGGTAGGGGTTCAGAGACATTGGATAATCTATGATGGAAGAGGTGGGCGAATTGTCCCAGAACTCAGGTAATTGCTTCAGGTAAACGGATCATGACACAAGACGAATTGAAGGCATTGGTGGGACAGGCTGCACTGGATTATGTGGTGCCCGGCGAGATCATTGGTGTAGGAACGGGCTCGACAGTGAATAAGTTCATTGATGCTTTGGCAGGTATGCGTGATCAAATTCGCGGTGCGGTATCGAGCTCTACAGCTTCAACAGAGCGGCTGAAGGCCCTTGGCATACCGGTGCTCGACGCCAACGAGGTCAATGAATTGGCGGTTTATGTAGATGGCGCCGACGAAATCGATGGCCGCGGCTTCATGGTCAAAGGTGGCGGCGCAGCGCTGACTCGTGAAAAAATTGTCGCGGCACTCGCCAAACGTTTCGTGTGCATCGTTGATGAGTCCAAAGTGGTTTCGACCTTGGGCAAGTTTCCTTTGCCAGTCGAGGTGATTCCCATGGCGGCCAATCGCGTGTCGCATCAGTTTGACGCGATGGGTGCGCACGCGATTTTGCGCACGCAAGATGCGCAGCCTTTGGTCACGGACAACGGGCAGCACATTTTGGATGTGCACGGCCTCAGCATCGATGACCCGCTGGCCTTCGAGCAGCAAGTGAACCAATGGCCTGGGGTCGTGACCGTGGGGGTGTTTGCCATACAGCGTGCGCATGTGGCGCTGGTGGGCGGTGCCGCTGGCGTAAAGACCCTGACCTACTGAGTTTCTACTGCGGTGTGCGACCCCATTAGGCCGCAGCGTGCCACGAGCCAGGACACGCATGTTTGACGGATAACGCCGCCGCCAATTGACCTCGGGTCAGAGCCGCGAGCCAGTTGAGCGGGGCTTAAGCTGGCTCTATGCTGTTGTCCGCATCGACCAAACCACTGTGCCGAAGCAAAGCGTCGATGTTGGGTTCGCGCCCACGAAACGCTTTGAACGAGTCCATGGCGTCGCGGCTAGAACCCACTTCTAATATTTCACGCATGAATTTGGCACCTGTTTCGGCGTCAACCACATCACCCGTGCTGAGTCCTTTTTCTTCGAAGGCTCCAAAAGCGTCGGCTGAAAGCACCTCTGCCCATTTGTAGCTGTAGTAGCCCGCCGCGTAGCCACCTGCAAAAATATGGCTGAAGGTGTGCGGTGTGCGGCTGTAAGAGGGGGAGGGCAAGACGGCGACTTCGTCCCTGACGCTCTGCAGGGTTTGCATGACGGAAGCGCCAGTTTGTTGATGCAAACGCATGTCAAACAGCGAGAACTCGACTTGGCGCATCATCTGCATCCCGCTTTGAAAATGCCGAGCTGCGACCATTTTGTCGAACAGGGCGCGGGGCAGGGGTTCACCGGTTTCGATGTGTGCGCTGATGTCTTGCAAAACGCCCCAATCCCAGCAGAAGTTTTCCATGAATTGGCTGGGCAGTTCAACGGCATCCCATTCAACGCCCGATATGCCGGCAATGTCGTGCTCATTGACTCGTGTGAGCATGTGGTGCAAAGCATGGCCAAACTCATGAAATAGAGTGATCACATCGTCATGCGTGAGCAACGCGGGCTTATCGGTGCTGGCTTTGGCAAAGTTACACACCATGTGCGCCACAGGCGTTTGCAGGTCGGCTGTATCGGGACGCATCCAGCGCCCGCGCACATCGTTCATCCAGGCGCCGCCGCGCTTTCCTTGGCGGGCCTCTGGGTCTAGGTAGAACTGGCCAATGGTCTCAGACTGGCCATCTGGAAGGGGGCGCACGATGCGGTAAAAAGATACGCTGGGGTGCCACACCGAGGCCTCGTCTTGCGTGATGTACACGTTGAATAGTTTCTCGACCAATTTGAACAAGCCAGCCAAAACCTTGGGCGCCTGAAAGTACATTTTGACCTCTTGCTCGCTGAAGGCGTAGCGCGCCTCTTTGAGCTTTTCGCCGATATAAGTCCAGTCCCAAGGCTGCGGGTCTTCGAGTCCAAGGTGCGCCTTCGCAAATGCCCGCAGTGCCGCCACATCTTGCAGGGCATGGGGCTTGGCTCGGCGGGCCAAATCTTCGAGCAATGCGTTGACTTGGGCGGGGTCCTTAGCCATTTTCGTGGCCAGTGACAGCTCAGCGTAGTTGGCGAACCCCAGCAATTGGGCTTCTTCTTCGCGCAGCGCTAGGATTTCTTCCATGATGGGGCCGTTGTCGCGCTCTGCTGCACCTTCGCCCTCTGCTTGGTCACTGGCCCGGGTGACATAGGCTTTGTAGAGGGTTTCTCGCACGCCTCTGTCATCAGCAAACTGCATGACCGGCAAATAGCACGGCATCTTGAGGGTTAGCAAATGGCCGGTTTGACCTGCGGCTTGTGCCTCTGCAGCGCTGCTCTCGAGCACATCCGCTGGCAGACCTGCGGCGCGCTCAGCTGGAATGACCCATTTGAATGCGTCAGTGGCGTCTAAGGCATGTTCACCAAACAGCTGGCTGAGCTCAGCTAGGCGCTCTTGGATGGCCGCATAACGCGCCTTGGCCTCGCCCTCCAAGCGTGCGCCGCTGAGTACAAAGTTTCGCAGTGCCAGCTCGCGGGCACGCTGTTGCTCAGCATTGAGGCGCTCTGTATCAATGGCATCTACCTTGCCAAACAAGGCCTCGCTCGCACCCAGCTCGGTCCAAAACGCGGTGACTTGGGCGAGCGCTTCGTTGTAGGCTTGGCGCAGCTCAGGCGTGTCAGCCACGCTGTTGAGGTGACCCACGGCGCCCCATGCGACGCCTAGGCGCTCGGTGGCCACGTCCAAACATCGGCTGATGGCAGCCCACTCGGCTGGGAAGTCTGCCGCAGTGACGGTTTCGAGTGCGCTCTTGGCCTCGGCAATCAGTTGGTTCATTGCGGGTGCAATGTGCTCGGGACGGATGGCGGCGAAATCTGGCAATGCGCCTTGAGATATGAGCAGGGGGTTGGTCATGTTGGAAGCCTCCGATGGGGGTGTCATTTGGGGTTGAATGTCACAGGCATTAGCCTAGCGCCGCTGGCGCCTTGCGACAGAAC
>CBFIFT010000050.1:7517-13009 GCA_965661935.1 Burkholderiaceae bacterium
GCATGGTCTTGTGGCGGGCGCAGACGCCCGGACCCGTCAGCGGGCGGCTTTTTTGACGCTTTTTTGCGCCACCCGAGCGCGCTTGACTTTGCCTCCAGCCGTCAGGCGCTCATTGCCCAGCACCCTGACTTGCTTAACCTCAGGTCGTTGTCCACCGCGGCTGCTGTTTTTCAGCACCTTCATGGTCTTGGGACCGGCGCGGCGGTCTTCAGCCGCGGGTTTGGCCTCTTTGGCGGGAAGCGCACGCCAAATCACCAGCAATTTGCCAATGTGTTGGATGGGGGCAGCGTTGAGGCTGTCGGTGATTTCGGCAAGCCATTGCAAGCGCGTTTCTCGCTCGTCGCTGGCAGCGCGGACCTTGATGAGTCCATGCGCGTTGAGTGCCGCATCGATCTCTTTGGTCACCGCTGGGGTGAGTCCGTCGCTGCCGATGATGACAACAGGATCGAGGTGATGGGCCGCTGCGCGCAGGTCTTTGGTTTCAGATGTGGTGAGTTTGATGGCAGTCATGGGACAATTATCGGTGACCTACGGTGCCAGAACGCATGAAAATCAAAAGTAAAAGTAAAAAGATCAACAAGTCTTGGTTGAACGACCACATCAACGATCCCTATGTCAAGTTGGCACAGCGTGAGGGCTACCGTGCCCGAGCCGCCTACAAACTCAAAGAGATCGACGAAACGCTGGGGCTGGTGAAGCCAGGCTATTGCGTGGTGGATTTGGGCAGTACACCAGGCGCTTGGAGCCAGTATTTGCGGCGCAAACTGTCGCCCGCAGGCGCAGCGCACGGCGAACTCAATGGCCACATCATTGCCCTCGACATGTTGCCTATGGCGCCTATTGAAGATGTGCACTTCATTCAAGGCGACTTTCGCGAAGAGTCGGTGTTACAAGAATTGAACCAAACGCTGGACAAAGTCTATGGGTCACAGCGCGTTGACTTGGTGGTCTCTGACATGGCCCCCAACTTGTCAGGCATTGAGAGCGCGGACGCCGCGCGCATTGAGCATTTGATCGAGTTGGCGTTAGAGTTTTCGCAGAATCGACTCAAACCCGAAGGCGCTTTGGTCGTGAAGCTGTTCCATGGCAGCGGCTACAGTCAACTGGTCAAGCTATTCAAAGACCACTTTCACGTTGTCAAGCCCATCAAGCCCAAGGCCAGCCGAGACAAGTCATCCGAGACTTTTTTGGTGGGAATGAGGCTCAAACAAGCCCTGGAATAGTGTGGTTTTTAGCGCGTGAGCACCTAGGGTCGGTGTGGTTTTCATCGCTCATTCGGTGGGGCCACTTGAAAGCCCTAAAATGAACCTTAAGTCAATGATTCTTCGCGGGATAGGGAGTACCTCTTGAAAAACCAATGGTTTTCGAAATTTGCAGTTTGGATTGTGGTGGCCATGGTGCTGTTCACAATTTTCAAGCAATTTGAAACGCGCTCGGCTATCGGCGTTAGCCAGATGAGCTATTCAGAGTTCATCAACGAAGTGCAGGCGCGTCGCATCAGTAGCGCAACCATCATGGAGGGCCCCAGTGGCACCGAAATCACTGCGGTGACGGTTGACAACCGCAGGGTGCGGACCAACGCGACCTACTTGGACCGTGGCCTGGTGGGCGATTTGCTGGCCAATGATGTGGTGTTTGACGTCAAACCCCGCGAAGAAGGCTCTTTGCTCATGACCCTGCTGGTGAGCTGGGGGCCGATGATCTTGTTGATCGTGGTGTGGATTTATTTCATGCGCCAGATGCAAGGCGGCGGCAAGGGCGGCGCATTCTCATTTGGCAAGAGCAAGGCGCGCATGCTTGATGAGAACAACAACACCGTCACGTTTGCCGATGTGGCTGGCTGCGATGAGGCGAAAGAGGAAGTCACCGAAGTCGTTGAGTTCTTGAAAGATCCGTCTAAGTTCCAAAAGTTGGGTGGGCGAATTCCCCGTGGACTGCTGTTGGTAGGCCCCCCAGGTACAGGTAAAACGCTGTTGGCCAAAGGCATTGCCGGTGAAGCCAAAGTGCCTTTTTTTAGCATCTCTGGATCAGACTTTGTCGAGATGTTCGTTGGTGTGGGTGCGGCGCGCGTGCGTGACATGTTTGAGCAAGCCAAGAAGAACGCGCCTTGCATTATTTTTGTCGACGAGATCGATGCCGTGGGGCGCCAGCGTGGTGCCGGACTTGGCGGTGGCAATGATGAACGCGAGCAAACACTGAACCAAATGCTGGTCGAAATGGACGGCTTTGAGACGAATCTGGGTGTGATCGTGATCGCGGCGACCAACCGCCCTGACATCTTGGACGCTGCTTTGTTGCGTCCGGGTCGCTTCGACCGTCAGGTGTACGTGCAGTTGCCAGACATTCGCGGGCGCGAGCAAATTTTGAATGTGCACATGCGCAAAATCCCAGTGGGTACCGACATCGACGCGGGCGTGATCGCTCGGGGCACACCGGGTATGTCTGGTGCAGATTTGGCCAATCTTTGCAACGAGGCCGCGTTGATGGCCGCCCGCCGGAGCGCGCGCGTCGTTGAAATGCAGGATTTCGAAAAAGCCAAAGACAAAATTTTGATGGGCCCAGAACGCAAGTCCATGGTCATGCCTGAAGAAGAGCGGCGCAACACGGCCTACCACGAGGCTGGACACGCGCTGATTGGCAAGCTGTTGCCCAAGTGCGACCCTGTGCACAAAGTGACCATCATCCCCCGTGGTCGGGCTTTGGGCGTGACCATGAGCCTGCCCGAAAAAGACCGCTACAGCTACGACCGAGAGTTCATGTTGAACCAAATTGCCATGCTTTTTGGTGGTCGCATCGCTGAAGAAGTGTTCATGAATCAAATGACGACGGGCGCTTCCAATGACTTTGAGCGAGCCACGCAGATGGCGCGAGACATGGTGATGCGCTATGGCATGTCGCAAGAGCTGGGGCCCATGGTTTATGCCGAAAATGAAGGCGAAGTCTTTTTAGGACGTTCGGTAACCAAGACGACCAACATCAGTGAGCAAACGATGCAACGTGTGGACATCGAGGTGCGCCGCATCATCGACGAGCAGTACGCTTTGGCGCGCCGCTTGATCGAAGAAAACGCTGACAAGATGCACGCCATGGCGAAGGCCTTGTTGGAGTGGGAGACCATCGACAAAGGCCAAATCGACGACATCATGGCTGGCAAAGAGCCGACGGTGTCGAAAGACTTCAAGCCTCGCACGCCACCTCCTTCACAAGACGGTGGGTCTGGTGGCAGTGCGCCAACCGTGGGCCCTGAGCCTGCGCCCGGTGCGGCTCGCGTGACTGATCTTTGATGGGGGTTACCCCTTTTCATTGAGGAACACAGCCCGGTTTCCCCGGGCTGTTTTTTTTATGATTGGTTGTCGGTGCCGTTGATGGCTCTGTCGAGGCGTCATGCCGTCGTTTTCTTATCAGTGGGGATGGACCATGTTGTGGCAAACCAGTCGATTTGAGATAGATTTATCTAAGCCCAAGGTGATGGGAATTGTGAATCTCACGCCGGACTCGTTTTCGGATGGCGGGCGCCTTGGCTCTATAGATCTTGCGCTCAAGCATGCCAGGTCTTTGCTCGAAGAAGGCGCAGATATTTTGGACGTTGGCGCGGAATCAACGCGCCCCGGCGCAGTTCCGATCGATGCTGACAACGAGTGGGCTCGGCTCGCGCCTGTCCTCAAAGAGTTGATGTCTTGGAACGTGCCAATTTCTGTGGACACTTACAAACCAGAAATCATGCGCGCCGCGCTTGATTTGGGTGCCGATATCGTGAACGATGTCTGGGCCTTGCGGTGGCGCCAGCCTGGTGACACCTGCAGTGGTTTAGATGTGGTGGCCCAGCATGGGCGCTGTGGTGTCTGCGTGATGCACATGCATGGCGACCCTCAAACTATGCAGGTGTCGCCCATGCAGGGCGACGTGGTTGATCAAGTGAAGTCGTTTTTGTGTTCTCGCGCAGCAGCACTGCAAGCCCTGAACGTCAAGCCCGAACGGGTGATGGTTGATTGTGGGACCGGCTTTGGCAAAACGGTTGAGCAAAACTTTGAGTTGCTTCGATGCACCCGCGATTGGGCTGGCAACATGCCAGTGCTGGCGGGCTGGTCGCGCAAGTCGTCGGTTGGCGCCGTCACGGGGCAGCCAGTGAACGCCCGGGTTACCGGTAGCGTGGTGGCCGCTGTTTTAGCGGTTCAAGCGGGTGCAAGCGTGGTTCGCGTGCATGACGTGCGGGCCACCAAAGACGGTTTGGCTGTTTGGCAGGCGAGCCGGGGTGAGGGCGCGTGAGTGCTTAGAATGTTGACCTTGGCTTGAGGGTGAAAATGAATAAAAAATACTTTGGAACGGACGGCATACGAGGCCGCGTTGGCACGGCTCCGGTCACACCAGAATTCATGTTGCGCTTGGCGCACGCGGTCGGTCGAGTCTTGTGTGAAGCTCAGCCCAAGGCCAAGGTATTGATCGGCAAAGACACCCGCCTCTCAGGCTATATGCTTGAGAGCGCAATGGAGGCAGGTTTCATCGCGGCGGGTGTTGATGTTGTGCTGTTGGGGCCGATTCCGACGCCAGCAGTTGCGCATTTGGTTGTGGCTCAGCGCGCGCAACTTGGTGTGGTGATCAGTGCCTCGCACAACCCGTTTGAGGACAACGGGATCAAGTTTTTCAGTGCGCAAGGCACCAAACTACCTGACAGCTGGGAGCTCGCGGTAGAAGCTGCTTTGATGCAAGAGTCGCAGTGTGTCGGCGCCTCTGAGCTTGGAAAGGCCTCGCGCCTCACGGATGCTTCCGGGCGTTACATCGAGTTTTGCAAAGCCTCTTTTGGCGATGCACACGATTTGCGAGGGCTCAAAATCGTGGTCGATGCCGCGCACGGAGCGGCCTACCAAATCGCGCCCAAGGTGTTTGAGGAGTTGGGTGCAGAGGTCATTTCATTGGGTTGTAGCCCAGACGGTCTGAATATCAACAAGGGGGTTGGTGCGACCCACCCTGAGGCGCTGGTAGAGAGCGTGTTGGCCAACGAAGCTGATTTAGGCGTTGCGCTCGATGGCGATGCAGATCGATTGCAAATGGTTGACGCCACTGGGCGCCTCATCAACGGCGACGAGTTGTTGTATTTGATGGCGATGGATCGCTTGCGCCGGGGTGAGTCAGTGGCGGGTGTGGTCGGGACGCTGATGACCAACTTGGCGGTTGAGTTGTCTTTGAAGGCCCATGGCATTGAGTTGGTGCGTGCGAAAGTGGGCGACCGGTACGTGCTCGAGGAGCTGGTTCAACGTGGCTGGATACTAGGGGGCGAGAGCTCGGGGCACCTGCTTGCAATGGATTGCCACAGCACGGGTGATGGTCTGATCAGCGCGCTGCAGGTTTTGAAAGCGCTGAAATTGGCGCAGTGTGATTTGACGCAAGCCCTGGACGGCTTGAGTCTTTTCCCGCAGACCATGATCAATGTCCCCTTGTCGCAACGTGATTTCGATTGGGCATCGCATCCCCCACTCCAAGCAGCGATCTCGGAG